>JAZNWT010000178.1:0-3084 GCA_045593465.1 Clostridia bacterium | reverse complement strand
AATCTTTTTGTTGTACCTTTTAAATAAACCTGACACTGTCTAAAACCCTCTGCATAATCAGCTCCGCACTGGAAGCCTCTGTATCTGCAGCAGGTCCTTACCATGTCAGGAAAATCTATATGATCATGGTCACGCATCCATACTATCTGCGATTCGTGACAGTTCAGCATTTCAAGCTTTGTATCAATGTATTCCGATACATCAACATACTCTGTGGGGTTAAAATTAACGCCTGCCAAAGTGTCCATATAATAGACGGGAACAAGGCGTGCCTTACCCTCTGTCTTTACATGATAATTCGGCAATGTTGCAGTAAAGCAAGCATCGAAAACAAGCCTTGAAACAGCAGTATGGTCGGGCATATAATCATCGGGTGAATGTGTGATTATAAAATCGGGATCCACTTGCTTGATTATTTCAACCACTTTATCTCTTGATTCCTTGTTGTTATCATAAATTTCAAGGTCGTCAAAGCCGCCGTACATTATTTCAAAGCCGCCTATATCGCAGCTTTTCTTAGCTTCACCTGCTCGAATCACACGAAGTTCATCGGGCGGAATTATCTCATGACCTAAGTTGCCGCTTGAAAGATGGCAAACCACAACTCTGTCGCCACGTTCCTTACATTTGAGCAAAGTGCCTGCACAGGCTATTTCCATGTCATCGGGATGACAAGATATTACAAGAACTGTATACATATTACCCTCCTTTTTTTCAATTATAGCAACATGATATTTGCATTGGAGTGTAAAATCAGCTATAATATTTGCAAAATCAGCCAACAAGGATATTAGTATGGAAGATAATTTTACACGTGTAAGTTTTGAGCGGATACTCAACATAGAAAAGATAATAACCATATTTTATATGGAGTTTTCCAAGAATTTCTGTTATGACGGCGAGCGTCATGATTTTTGGGAAATGGTCTATATAGACAAGGGTGAAATGATATGCACCGCAGACAAAAACAAATTTGTTTTAAAGAGCGGAGAGATGACTTTTCACAAGCCGAACGAGTTTCACAATCTCTCGGGCGATAACAGTGTTGCACCGAACGTGAGCATAATAACATTTGAATGCAAAAGCCGTGCAATGAAATATTTTGAGGGTAAAATATTTAAGCTTGATCCCGAAGAAAAGGCAATGCTGTCCATGCTTTTCAATGAAGGTCTATCCTGTTTCAGGCTTGCAGATAAAAGCAATCCGCTTTTACAAAAGCTTGAAAAGATTGATGATGCACCTTTCGGAAGCAGTCAGATGACAAAAAACCTGCTTGAAATATTCCTTATAAAGCTTTCAAGGCATAAGGAGATTTCAACAAAAAAAATGCGTCGCAGTTATGTTATCGACGGTGTTGACGTGCCTTACAACGTCAAAGAAATACTCGACTATTTAAGCGAGAATGTTTACGGCAAAATAACCGTCGGCGACGTAGCCAGAAAAGTCGGGAAGAGCGAAAGCACCGTAAAACAGCTTTTTTCGGTATATAGAAAAGACGGTATAATCAAATATTACAACTCTTTGAAAATAAAAGAGGCAAAAAAGCTTATCCGTGAAGACAAATACAACATGACTCAAATATCCGATATGCTGCACTTTGAAAGTCCTCAATATTTTTCCAAATGCTTTAAGGCATTTACGCAAATGACTCCGAGCGAATATAAACAATCCATAATATAACGAAAGAAGAATAAACCATATGTTCAAACGCTTCCTTAACTATTACAAACCTCATCAAAAGATGCTGGCTTTGGATATGCTTGCATCCTTGTTCATATCCGTTATAGGCATGGTCTACCCAATCGTAACAAATAATATGCTGAATATTTATATACCGGATAAAATGTATTCAGCAATAGTGTTCGCAGGCATAATTGTGCTTGGGTTATACTTTCTGCGTATGCTGCTTCGCTATTTTGTACAGTATTACGGACATTTAATAGGCGTTAAAATGCAGGCACAAATGCGATCGGATCTGTTCAACCATTTAGAAAAATTGCCATTCAGTTTTTTCGATAACAACGAAACAGGCCGCATAATGTCACGTATCACAAGTGACCTTTTCGAGGTCTGCGAATTGGCACATCACGGTCCCGAAAACCTACTCATCAGCTCGGTAATGATAATATTGTCATTTGTCTATCTTTGCACGATAGATCCCATTCTTACGCTTATAGTATTTACCTGCGTACCCATTTTGGCTTTTGTTGCATTTCACCTTCGAAGAGCAATGAAAAATGCATTTGACGACCGTCGAAAAAGCAATGCCACTATAAACGCCTCCGTAGAAAGCAGTATTACGGGCATAAGGGTAACCAAAGCTTATACCAATTCAGACCTTGAAACAGAAAAGTTTGAAAGCGGTAATGACGAGTTTGTAGATGCTTCAAAGCGTGCGTATCATGCCATGGCACGTTTCCACTCCTCAACATCGTTTATTACCGATGTTTTCAATGTATTCATACTCATTGCAGGCGGACTTTTCCTGTATGCAGGCAGAATTTCATTCGGCGATTATTCCACATTTATAGTCTCGGTCAACCTTTTTATAAACCCGGTAACTACGCTCATAAATTTCATGGAACAGTTCCAAAACGGCGTCAGCGGTTTTAAGCGTTTTATTGAGATTATGGACGAAGAGCCCGAAATCGATGCCGCAGATGCACAAGAGCTTAAAGATGTTCAGGGCATAATCGAATTCAAAAATGTTTCCTATGCGTATGAATCGTCCGACGAAGTTCTGCATAACATAAATCTCCGTTTGGAAAAGGGCTGTAAGCTTGCTCTTGTAGGTCCCTCCGGCGGCGGCAAAACAACATTGTGCCATCTGCTTCCCAACTTCTATAAGCTTGACGAAAACGGCGGTTCAATTCTGATAGACGGTATTGATATCCGCAATCTTACACTCGATTCCGTCCGCCGCAACATAGGAATTGTTCAGCAGGATGTATTCCTGTTTGCAGGCACTATACGTGACAACATTCTTTACGGAAAAGCAAACGCCACCGAAGCGGAAATGATCGAAGCGGCACGCCGTGCAAATATTCATGATTTTGTAATGACACTTGAAAACGGTTACGATAC
>JAZNWT010000177.1:0-4893 GCA_045593465.1 Clostridia bacterium | reverse complement strand
CAACTCCTTGGCTCACAGAACGACATGGCTACGATCCGACTTACCATTTCCATTATGTTGGGGAATCACCGGCAACTGAGAACCTGACTGATTGGGCACCTGCCCAGACATTTGTCCTGACATATGTGCCTGTGCATTCACTATACCCAAGCTCTTTATAGGCTCATCTATGCGTATTTTCTTTTTGTCAACATCAATATCATACTGCTCTTTGAGTGCAACGGCTATTTCGGCAACACCTATTGAACCGAAAAGCTTTCCGTTATCACCTGCTTTTGCATATACCTTTACCGTGAGTCCGCTCATACTGTCTGCAAGTGCTTTTGCATTTTCACGCTGAACATTCTTGCGATGCTGCTCTGCACCTTTTTTTATGTTTGCAGCATTTATGTTGTTTGCGTCCGCAGGTACTGCCAATCCCTTGGGAATGAGGAAGTTGCGGGCATAACCGTCACTGACTGTTACTATTTCCCCCGCTTTGCCTGTTCCCTTTACATCACTTTTAAGCAAAAGTTTCATTCTATTCCTGCCTCCTTTAAGTATTCGTCGATTGCTTGTGTAAGTGCTTCGACAGCCTGATCCATACTGCTGTCACGAAGCTGTGCTCCTGCAACGGTCAAGTGACCGCCACCTCCTAATTTTTCAAGTATTATCTGGACATTTATATCGCCCAAGCTTCTACCGCTTATCATTACAACTCCGTTATCGTCCGCCAAAACAAATGAAGCCTGTATACCCTTTATTCCTATGAGTGCATCCGCTGCCTGTGCCGCAATAAGAGGTGCATTCTGCGTATCTGCAGGGCAAGTGGATATAGCTATTCCATGATCCATGATAAGAGCATTTTCAACCACCTTTGAACGGCTTCTGTAGGTTTGCATATCATCTTGGAACAAAAGTTTGTCCGCACTTGTATCTGCACCGTTGCGTCTTAAATAGCCTGCCGCTTCAAATGTGCGTGCACCCGTATTGAACGAGAATTTTTTTGTGTCAAGCGTTATGCCTGCAAGCAAAGCACCGCACTCAAAGCTTGACGGACGTATTTTATCACCGAAATATTGCAATACCTCTGTTACCATTTCACACGCAGATGACGCACCGGCTTCCAAGCATGATAACGTGCTTCCCACAAGTGCATCAACAGGCCGCCTGTGGTGGTCTATTATAACCGTTTTCTTTGCCTTTTCATACAGTTCTACTGCTTCAATAGAGCTGGCACGCTGTGTATCCACAACTATTACCGCAGACGGCGATCTTAGCATCTGCATCGCTTGCTCCGGTGTCCTTATGCTGTCACGGTAAAGCGAATTTTCAAGCATATCCTCCATGGTATTGGCAACCATGGCATTTTTCTCGCTTATAACAAAATATGCTTTACAGCCAACCGTCATTGCACATCGCATTAAACCGAGTGCCGCACCCAAACAGTCCATGTCAGCGTTCTTATGTCCCATTATAAAGACTTGATCCGAGTTTTCCATGAGCTGCCTTAAAGCCTTTGCAAACAGACGCATTTTAACTCTTGACTGCTTTGTGGTAACCTGTTTTTTGCCGCCGTAGAAATTATACGAGGTACCTTTCTTTACAACCACCTGGTCACCGCCTCTGCCAAGTGCAAGCTCCATACCCTGCATTGCAGATTCATCAGACTTTTGTATTCTGTCCTCAACGCCGACAGATACCGAAAGAGTTATTGACTGCTCCGTACCCGTCTTTATCTCGCGAATGCTATCCAGCAGTGCAAAACGCTGTTTCTCCATATCTGCAAGATATTTAGCTTCAAATATAACCAAAAAATGTGCCGTGTCATACTTCCTGTATACACCCTCTATCGACTCGACAAACTCGTTTATCCTGCGTTCAACCTCGCCCATTACGCCGCTTCTTCTGAACTGTTCATCGGAATTAAGCTCGTCATAATTGTCTATATATATCAATGCAACGGTAGCCATGTTTTCTTCATAAAGCCTTGAATAATGCAAAGCTTCCGTTCTGTCCATCCAATATTGGAAGGTGATTTTTCTGAGTTTGCCTTTTTCACGCTTTACGGGCATATTCATTATCTGATAACTGCTGCCGTTATGCTCATGAAGCATCGAATGGTCGGGATTCTCCGTATCAAGTGCAGGCAAAAACTTCTTTATATCATTTCCGTCATATATGGCACTGAAAGAATCATTGCTCCATATTATCCTGCCGTTTGAATCAAAGAGGAGTGCGGGAAGTGCGATATTTTCTACTATCTGCGAAGCGGCGGAGGTATTTTGCCTGAAAACATCATCGAGCGTATTTTCTATATCCTTTCCCATGGAAGAAAGCATGAAAAATACAGTTAAAACACCTGCAATGAGCACAACAAGTGCCGCCGCTGCAGCTATCCACGAAAACCGTACAAAGCTCAGAAAAACAACCTGAAGTACAAAAACAATACCCAAAGGTATCAATATCTTCATCAGACGCTGTTTCACGTTTTTCCCCTCCCTTCCTTGTTATCTCTTTTTTATAACTATTATCCTTTGTCTTAATTTGAACAGCTTATCCGCAAGTGCGGTGATTATAAATACAATAAACGATGTCGGAATGCTCAATATTGCAAAGCCGTAAATAAATATACGTCTAAAGCCATTATTCTCCGGAATTATCTGAATGAAAAACTCTGTGCAGCACACACCGATAAGTACAAGAGGGCATATTATTATAAGCTCAATTACTATTGCAAGTGCACCTGCGTATGTAACACCGACCTGTGAAGCTGTAAATACGGCGGCAAGCATTATAAGACTTCCCCATAAAAAGCTTGTGGATATCTGCCATTTCTTAAAAGGAGCCATCTTTTTCAGCTCAAGCTTCTTTCTGAAGAACGCATAAGCCAATACCGCCTGCAAAAAACCTGCCGCTATACCCGTTAATGTTATGCTTGAAAAAACAATCTCCATTGCATATGCAAGCATCGTATCGGTCAGCATTTTCGCGGTTTCCATGAGATCCTCGGACAGCACCGTCACGGTTGCATTGTATTGAGCAACAATGGGCTCTATATATGCATCAACGGCATAAGCAACATCATACCCTTCAAGGAAATACGGCACAAACATATTTATATATGTTGCAAGAGCGGCAAAAACCGCACAGAAAATTACCGCAGTCCTGTATGCACATTTTCCTTTGAGCATATATGTAAGTATTATTGATGACGGGATAAGTATTGCAAGCATATAAACTGCTGCTTCAATGCCCGATATTATAGTTGTGGCACAAAAAGCCGTGACAATGCCGGCACCCAAGCATACAGGGCCGAAAGATGCACCGCAAAACGCCAAAAGCACGGGGGCTATATATGTACTTAACAAAGCAATGGCACCCGATGCCAATGATAATACTATGGCTTTTATACTCAATTTATTTTTCAAATGAATCCCTTTTCTTTCAATACAAGCTTCGGAACAAACGCCTGATAAATATATAGTTATTTAGATTATATCATACTTGATGGCAATAGCAAACACGCACAACAACATATTTTTACTTTTTGTATTTATGAATTTTCCTTAAAGTATAACCTCAAAAACCCTTGTATTTCGACATTGTATGATAAAATTCGCGTAATAGTATCCGGAGTTTTATATGCAATTATCAAAAGCGTTCTTCAAGCACACAGTTTTGATTATTCTCTGCACAGTCATGCTCATTTCCTCATGCACGGCTGCTTTTGCTACTACGTTTTCCGGGGATTTGAATTGCGACTCTATAATAAACTCACGTGATATTGCATTACTTCAAAGATATGTAACACAGCTTTCGGGCGACGAAAACATTTCAGCTGCCGATTTAAACGGTGATTTGAAAATAAACTCTCGCGACGTTTCTCTGCTTCAGCAGTTGATTGCCATGCCGCCGTTTACTCTTCCCGCTGATCCGTACGGCACGTTTCCGCTTCCCAAAAACAACGAACTTAGCGGCAAGCTCATTGTTATAGATGCCGGCCACGGTATAGGCAACGGCGGCGTATATAAAGATTTTTATGAACATACCTACAATCTTCTGTATGCACAGCTTGTTCAAAAAACGCTTGAAAACTGCGGTGCAAAAGTCATTTTGACACGAAGCGATGAAAACATGGTCGAAAATTATTCCAGAATGGCGTTTTTAAACAAAACGGCACTCGAATTTCTGCTTGAGCATTACAACAAAAAGATGGCGGAATATTCGCCCGACGAAGTTTCTGAAGCATTTTCACTTCTTGAAAGCATACAAGAAATCTACACGCTCATTGATATTATGGATTCGATAATCGAAGATCCCACTCTTGCAGACACATATTTCCTTTGTCCTTACGATGAAGCAAACGGTCGTGCTGTTCAAAATGAAACCAAAAAGATATTTGAATACTTAAAAGATGATTATATTCAGGAAAATATGCTTTTTGTATCCATACACACAAACGCACCGGGGAACCCGGGACCTCTTGAAATAAACGGCACGGTCACATATTACATAGACAACGAATACAACAAAGAATATTACACGGAATACCCTGTTGACAACAACAAAAAACTTGCTCAAATACTGCTTCGCCGTGTTTCCGAGGCAGGCGGATTTTATGCCAAAGACTGCGATACAAACGACTTTTTCATGATTCGTGAAACCACCGTACCCTCAACTCTTGTTGAAGTCGCCTATCACACCAATGCGTCCGACAGAGCAAAAATAATGGACGAGTCAAACCGAAAACGAGTTGCAAATGCCATTGCAGTTTCAATGATGGAATACTTCGGTACAAACATTTGATGATTTATAAAAGAGCTCCCGAACAAACTCGGGAGCTCCTGTTATATTACAATTTTACTTCAAAAGATTCAAAGCCGTATTGGCTATATTTTCGGCGGTAAAGCC
>JAZNWT010000176.1:0-11132 GCA_045593465.1 Clostridia bacterium | reverse complement strand
AGAATGCCTGCGTAAAGTGGGCGTAATGCTTACTCCTTTCCTCACCCACACATCGCCCCGTATGTTTGAACAACTCGGTATAGAAGACGAAGAACTCACAAAGATTTCAAGCGTTTCAACATTCGGTATGCTCAAGGTCGGTACAAAAGTACAAAAGGGCGAAGCACTTTTCCCCAGAATCGATGTTGCAAAAGAACTTGCAGAGCTTGAGAACAGTAAATAATGCGACTTTTTGATACACACGCACATCTTAACGATGAACGCTTTAATGAAGACCGAGATACGCTCATACCTGCCCTTTACGAGGGCGGCGTAGAGCGTATCATTGATGTTGCCTGCGATACAAACGAGCTTGACGGAGCACTTGCACTTGCAAATAAGTACGACTTCATATATGCCGCCGCAGGAATACATCCTCATTATGCGTCAAACGCAACAAACGAAAAACTCGATATAATTAAAAAAGCTTTTCAAGAAAATAAAAAGCTTGTTGCATACGGCGAATTGGGGCTTGATTATCATTACGATTTTTCGCCGAGAAAGGTTCAGTGCGATTTGTTCGCAACACAGCTTGACTTGGCAAAAGAGCTTGACAAGCCCGTAATTCTTCACATAAGAGAAGCATTCGGAGATTGCATGGACATACTCCGAGCAAACAAGAAAGATTTAAAGGGAGTTATGCACTGCTATTCGGGCAGTAAGGAAATTGCTTTTGAATGCTTGAATATGGGGCTTTATATTGCATTCGGCGGCTCGGTAACATTCAAAAACGCAAGAAATCTTGCCGAAGTTGCCGCCTCATTGCCGCTTGACAGAATTCTTTTGGAAACGGATTGCCCGTATATGACTCCCGTACCGCACCGCGGCGAGCGTAATGATCCGTCATACATGCGTTATACAGCAGAAAAAATAGCGGAATTAAAAGGCATAAGCACGGACGAAGTTGCAGAACAGACGTTTGTTAACTCAATGGCTTTATTCGGCATATCCTAAATACAGCATTCTTTTTCATTAAACCTATAACAACTGCATACAATCGAATATGATGAAATGGATTTGGGGCATGATGCTCCTTTTTGGCATGGCCTTTGCCGTACATAGCGGTAATCCCGACATTATACTCGATTCAATGCTTGACGGTGCAAGTGAGGCAGTGACACTGTGCGTTTCACTTTGCGGCGGCTATATGCTGTGGATGGGAATTATGAATATTGCAAAGGAATGCGGACTTATTGAATCGCTTTCACGCATTATGGAACGTCCGTTAAAAAAGCTTTTCCCATCCTCAAAAAAAGCAATCGCACCGATAACTTTAAACCTTGCCGCAAACTTTTTCGGCATGGGCAGTGCCGCCACGCCTTTCGGGCTTATGGCGATGAAAGAGCTGAAAAAAGAAAGCACTATGGGAAATATTGCAAGCGATGATATGTGTATGTTCTTATCGCTAAATTCATCGGCAATAGAGCTTCTTCCCACATCGGTGATTGCACTTCGCAGTGCATTCGGCTCGCAAGATGCCTATAATGTGGTAATTCCCACATTCATAGCTTCTGTCTTTGCTTTTGCTTCCGCAATAATAGCATCAAGAATATTTGCAAAGCTTGGGAGAAATAAAAAATGATGAATTATCTTCTTCCGCTGTTACTCTTTGCTTTAATACTTTGGGCACTTTACAAAAAGGTTGATGTGTACTCTTCGTTTGTAAACGGGGCAATGGAATCCCTGCCGCTTATTGCGAAAATACTCCCTGCAATGGCGGCAATGATGCTTGCACTGTCACTTGCACGCACAACAGGCGTAATTGATGCACTTGTAAAGCTTATAGCCCCGCTTTTGGAGTTTTTGGGAATAGACGAAGCACTTGTACCCCTGCTTGTGCTTCGCCCCTTTTCAGGCAGTGCCGCTCTTGCACTTTTGAATGATGTTTTCAACACATCGGGTGTCGATTCGCTTTCGGGTGTTACGGCAAGCAATATGCTCGGCTCAACCGAAACAATATTTTATACGGTTGCACTGTATTTCGGTTCAGTGGGCATAACGAAAACAAGATACTCTATTCCGGTCGCTCTTATATCGGGACTTGTGGGTGCGATTGCCGCCATAATTTTGACACCGTTTTTTATGTAAATTTGCATTTGAAGCGATTTTCTGATATATTATAGTGTGTTTGGCAGAACAGGAGGAACTTATGCGTATAGATACACTTTCGCAATATACAAAATTACCGAGCAATCATATTTCAAATTGCACGGTTATAGTTGTTGACGTATTGCGTGCCTCCACATCGATAATCCATGCTGTTCAGAACGGTGCTCAGCAGATAGTCCCCACTGCCGATGCAGGCGAGGCGGCTTCCGTTGTAAACCGTTTGGGGCTTCGCGACTGCGTGCTTGCAGGTGAACGCGGAGGAGAAAAACTCGCAGGTTTCGATATCGGCAACTCACCGTCGGAATTTTCAGAGGATATGGTATACGGCAAAACGGTAGTTATAAGCACAACTAACGGTACCGTTGCAATACACGGCATGAGCAGTGCAAAAACGCTGTTGATAGGCGGCATGATAAACAAAACCGCTGTTGCAAAAAAGGCACTCGAGCTTAAAAGTGACGTTCTTATCGTATGTGCGGGAACCGATGGCAATATTTCGGCTGACGATATATGTGCCGCAGGTGCAATAGCCGATGCAATAATAAAAAACTCGGACGAGGCCATAGAATTGACTGACTTCACACGAGTTTCAATAGCTCTTTATAAAGATTGGATTGACTCAAGGTTCGATCTTTCCGCCACAAGGCATTACAGCCGCCTTGTAGAGCTTGGCTTTGAAGCGGATACGGAATTTTGCTTCAACGAAGACATTACCGATGTTGTCCCTGTTTACGGAAACGGTATAATAACACGCTGTCGCTGATAAATAACAATTATTTTATATTGTCAACAAGATTTATAACTCCCAACCGTTCTATTGCGGCGAGGGAGTTTTCATATTTGCCTATTTCGCTTGCTTTATGTGCATCACTGCCAATAACAAAACGGGCACCGTTTTTTGCCGCACATTTAATATCTCTGTCGCTCATACTCAAGTGACGGCAGTTAAGCTCAAGCCTTATACCCAGCTCGGATGCTCCCTTTGAAAGCGTTTCCATGTCCTGAAGCACGTATTCGCCCGGGTGCGACAAAATATTTATACGGTATTTTTCAGCGGCCTCCAAAATTGCATTTGCAGACCTTATGCCGTTACCCTTTGCAATATCGAATGCCTCCAAAAGCGATTTTACCATATATCCATCACGGGTAAAGACACAGCGATGATACCCCAACAGCATTATGTCAAACAACCGCCTTATTGACTTATCCTTAGGTGCATCACATTCGCCGTATGCAGTCATATTACATTCAAGCCCCATGAGTATTTCTATTTTGCCTGCGTATTTTGTGTTGAGAGCATCTATCTCTTTTTTCAAAGCAAAAAGCCTCTCACCTCTTACTCCGTAGAGAAGATGTGACGAGGCATGTTCACTTATTGCTATTTTTGAAAGGCCTGCATTTATCGCCGCAAGCACGTTTTCTTCAACGGTGTTTTTACCATGACTGTAAACTGTATGCGTATGATAATCTGCGAAAACTTTCATGATTTAGTTCTTGCTTGTTTTCATGGCTACGAGCGATACCAGTGCTGTTGACCATGCGTACATGGTTATATTGGTTTCTCTTCCGACAAAACGCTTTACATCATCTATTCTTGATGTGCAGAAGAAATAATCAGCATAGTTGCTTGAAAGTGCATTTACATAGTTTGATACAAGAACACACGTTGCACCACGCTGTTTTGCCATTTTCACAGCGTCTGTTACAACCTTTGTACGACCTGAACGGGTCACACCGATGAAAAGGTCATTACTTGTAAAATTCTTGCTGTACATTTCGATTGTCATGACATCGTTAACTGCGATTGCATCATAGCCTATAAACACAAGCTGTTTTGCAAGGTCGTATGCAAAGCTTGCAGAAGCGGATGTTCCTAATACAAATATACGCTTTGCTTTAATAACTGCATTTGCAAGCTCACTCATTGCCTTTTTGTCAAGTGCTTTCATGGTATCTTCGATAACATTTGAGCATGACATGAATATTTTCTCGACTACTTTTTCATCAGCATCGTTTTCGGTAAGCGGTGCTGCTGTTGCAAGATCCAAAGCCGCACTGCCCTGTGCAAGTGCTACTCTGAAATCCAAAAATCCTTCATAACCAAGCTTCTTTGCCAACCGTGTGACAGACGGTACGCTTACACCGACCTCGTCCGCTATCTCATTTATAACCATCAAGGGTGCTTTTGTGGGGTTTTTCAAAATAAAATCCGCAACCTTACGCTCCGCTGTGGGGAGTGCTGCATAAGCAGATCTGATTTTCATAATTGCAGGCATAGCCACATACCTCCGAGTTTAAAAATTATCTTTATATATGTTAGCACATTTTTTCACAAAATACAACAATGATTTTATCACCCATAAGATTTTCTAAGTAAATTTTTTATCAGTCTAATTTCAGTTTCACGCCTCTAACTGTTCTTTTTTTGCTGAAATTAAGCTGATAAATTCTTTACGGCAAATCCGTTCGTTTTTAATTTTCTTTTTTCTTCTCAACGATTACTGTTACTTTTTTACTAAGGCACTATTTCGACTTGCTTGTGCCTTAAAGTTTCTTTTTCCGACGTTTTTTTCGTATTTGGTTCAACATATTATATATCTTTTTTTGATTATAATGTCGTTATGCACAGGATAAAAACATCAGCAAAAGGAAAAGTGATATCTAAGATAGAAAAAAGCGATATCATATATTTGCTTTCCGAGCTCCTTTTATCCGTTCTTATGGCATTGGGAACGAATTTAAAGGGGCTTTCTCCATTCGGCATAGGAACGATGGGCGGAATTGCATTTTACGGTGAAATTCCTTTCGCCTCCCTTGCAGGTATTCTTATATGCTCACTCCTTTTGAAGGATTACGGACAAGCCTGTGCCGCACTTTTGTTTGTACTGTTTCTTATCATATTGGAATTTATGGGCAAAAAGCCCGCTCTTGCAGGCAAATCCATATTGCTTTTACTTTCACAGTTTATCTCACTTCCGCTTTTTTACAACACCGAGCCTGTTATGTTCATGTATTGTTTTGCATCCATGTCGCTGTCATTTCTTTTTGCACGGACGGTTTATATCTCAAGAAAAACAATACGCTCAATTTTCAAAGGAGTTATGCTTTCTCCTTTTGAGCTTCTTCCGCTTCTTTTCTTATGTGCGGCAGCAACATATTGCATGGGGAGCATAAGCGTTTTCAACATAAGCATATCAGCATTGGCGGCAATCTTTTTTACACTTATTGCAATAAAGCTTTCCGGTGCCGGAGGAGCTGTTGCGGCAATACTGCTCGGCGGATCGTATGCTGTTTCTTCATCAGGTGATATTTTTTTTGCTCCGATACTGTGTATGTGTGCCGTGCTTTCCTCGCTCTGTTCATCGTACGGCAGATGGTGGATAAGTGCTGTTTTTACCGCGACAGCGACAATAACGGTACTTCTTTCGGATTATGACATCTTTTTTATAGCCGAAGCATTGATAGCTTCCATTGCGTATATAATGCTTCCTCGCTCGGTTTATCATAAAATAGAAATGTGTGCACAGCATAAAAATGCCGTTTCAAGCGAATCTGCCCTGTTTAGTCTGCAAAATAAGCTGTCGGAAGCTTCGGACGTGATATGTGCGGTTGCCAATATGTTTTCGGTATCGCATAATGAACAGGTAAAGCTTGCAAATCGTCAGCTTTTTGCGGCAGGCAAGCTTATGAAAAAGCTGTCGGGGGATTCTATAAGCATCAAGAAAAAGAAACGGTGTAATGTTAAAGTCGGTGCGGCGGCATGTCCCAAAGCGGGGAACGAAGAAACGGGCGACAGCATTGCAATTCGGGAATACGGCACACATACGCTTCTTGCACTGTCGGACGGCATGGGAAGCGGAAAACGTGCACATAAGGAAAGTGCGGCGGCAGTGGTATTGCTCGCAGATCTGCTTTCCATAGGCTTTGAACTTTGCGATGCACTTGAATGCGTAAATATGCTCATGCTTCAAAGAAGCGAAAATGATATGTATGCAACCGTTGATGCAGTGCAAATAAACAAGTCAACGCTTACGGCTGATTTTGTGAAGCAGGGTGCTCCCAACAGTTATATAGTAAGGGGCGACAAAGTGCTTTCAATATGTTCGGAAGCACTGCCCATAGGAATACTTGCACAAGCCCGTGCCGCTCTGTGTCATATGAAACTGCAAAGAGGCGATGTTATATTCATTATGACCGACGGCATGAGCGAAGCATTTGCTGACAGAGTGGTCGATATACTTGCAGACGTCAGTTCACGTCTTGAAAACATTGATGCAATAGCCGACGAACTTCTTTATACGGCACGCAGACTGAGCGACCGTGACGATATGACCGTAATTGCAGCACGTATCATTTAGAATGTTCACAAAAGTTTATAGTATAATCACAATTTTTTGACTTCATTTATTTAGAATTAGTGATATAATAACAAAAAAGGACTTATTCATGGAAAAACAGAAGAAGAACATAATGGTTTGCGTCACAAACCAAAAAAGTTGTGAACGCTTGATTTCTCGCGGTAAAGAACGTCAAACAGGCAATAACGGATTATACATCGTGCATTGCGTACAAACCGGTCAGAATTTTATGAATTCCATATTTGAATCCGATGCAGTGGAATATCTGTTTACTGCCGCTCAAATTGCAGGTGCCCAGCTCTCACTTCTGCGTGCAGACAGTGTGGACGATGCTCTTGTTGACTTTGCGTATCAAAACAACGTTAACATAATCATAATGGGTGCAAGCCCCTCAAACAGCGAAAACAGCATAGTTATGCGTCTTCAACGCCGCTTGCCGAGCGTTGAGTTTGACATAGTCGGATAAAATGCAATCGCAAAAACAATACTAAAACTAATATAATAAGGAGAATACCCATGGAAGAAATCAACATCAACGAAATGAAAGCATATATAATGAATAAATTTAAAACAGAAGGTGACTTTGACTTTTTAAAAGAAGGCGAGCTTGATAAAATGGTCACCACACTGCTCGACGAAGATGCCGCATACCAAGATGAAATAGGCGAAGACGGCGTTTATGATGACGACGAAGCATATGAGCGTATGTTTGAAAAGCTCAAAGCAACCTACCCCGAATATAAAATGTACTGCATGCGAATGGCGGAAGACTTCCTCGACTTTGCAGAAGAATATTTAGTATCAATAGATGCGATCGAATGGGAATAAGGCTTTGCCTTATTCCCATTCAACTATGATTGCCTTACGGCAAGTTATCAGTTATGAACGGCTTCGCCGTGTTATGATTTGCCTTCGGCAAAGTTGTTTAAAAAAGGCAATCATATCATAACATTCGGGCAACGCCCGAATTCATAACTCTAAACTCTAAACTGAATACGGCACAAAAGCACTGCTTTCGCAGTGCTTTTATTATCTTAAAATCCTGATTTATTAAACTGTCAAATAGTCGCCGCGTTTATAGTCGTAAAGGGCACTGGTTGTGAACTTGTCTATGCTTTCCAAGACCTTTCCTGTGCCGATTGCGACGCAGGAGATTGGATCTTCCGCTATGTAGCAGGGCACCTTTGTGTGTTCTGCAATGAACTTATCCATACCAAAGAGCAATGCACCGCCGCCGGTTAAGCAAATGCCGTTTTCCGCAATATCGCTTGCAAGCTCGGGCGGAGTTTTTTCAAAGAGGTTTCTTACACTTTCAAGTATGCTTTGGAGGGGTTCTTCCAATGCGTCTATCATTTCGTTTGAACCGACAACGATTGCCTGCGGAAGCCCTGAAATAAGGTTTCTGCCCTTTACATCTATAAAGAGCTGTTCCTTTCTTGGGTATGCCGAGCCGATACGAATCTTCATTTCTTCGGCTGTGCGTTCACCGATGAGCAAATTGTGCTTTTTACGCATATATCTTACTATTGCATCGTCAAACTTATCGCCTGCAATTTTTATTGAATCCGACAATACGGCACCGCCCAAGGAAATTACCGCAACATCGGTTGTGCCGCCGCCTATGTCTATTATCATGTTGCCTCTCGGCTGTGATATGTCGATACCTGCACCGATTGCCGCCGCTATCGGCTCTTCGATAAGGTATGTATGCCTTGCACCAGCTTCTTCCGTTGCGTCTATAACCGAACGCTTTTCAACCTCGGTTACGCCCGAAGGTACGCAAACTACAACACGGGGCTTAAAGAACATACGGGAACCAACCACCTTCTTTAAAAAGTGATGTATAAGCCTTTCCGTTATATCGTAGTTTGAAATGACACCGTCTCTTAGCGGACGCATTGCTATAATGTTGCCCGGTGTTCTGCCGAGCATACGGCGTGCTTCCTCTCCTATTGCAAGTATTCTGCCCGATACCTTTTCAACGGCAACAACAGAAGGCTCACGAAGTACGATGCCCTTATTTCTTACATATACCAATACACTTGCAGTACCTAAATCGATACCTACATCATTTAATTCAAAAAGTCCCATTTATTATGAACTTCCTCCCATACAAGCCCTTAAGCAATTCACTCTATGGACAATGTTACTCTTTATTATACCATAATATCACACACAGCGTAAGCACAACAGTGTATGTTTTTAAATATATTATTAAAAAATTGTCGTTTTTGCTGTTTTTTCGTTACCAAGGCCGTCTGCCGCATACAAAATGTGATTTCCAATAGCTCGTTTTGTACGAACGTTTTACTACCTTGCCCTTGTTCGATGAAGCATCTATCATGTATGTGCTGTTTATAACGATACCCACATGACCGACCTTTGTATAGTTTTTATCGTAGAAGAATATGAGGTCTCCACGCTTTAAGCTGTTTATCGAGCTTATTTTATCCCATTCGCTTATTCTCGAATAGCCTGCCGCATTGAGTCTTCTTCTGTTACTGCCTGCCTGATTCAGACAATAATAGACAAGTCCCGAACAGTCAAACGAATTGGGGCCTCTGTTTCCGAGTATGTACTTACAACCAAGCTTACTTTCGGCAACCGCAATCATTTTTTCTATATTCGCTCTTGTGCGTGCCTCTTTTATTTTGCTTTCGCTTGCAACAGCATCATCGGAATACAAAAGGTCAACCGTTTCCTCGCCTGCAAGTCCGTCAGATGAAAGGTTATTGCGTTTTTGGAATACTTTTATTGCTTCAACGGTTTCCGTGCCGTAATAACTTGTTGTTTTTTCCATGTAACCAAGGTCAACAAGCTGTTCCTGCATGGCACGTATATCGGTACCCTCCATACCTTCTTTTATAACATATGTGGGTGCGATATCGGAATATATGAGTTCAAGCGTTTTAGGCCCTGCAATACCGTCCTCAACCACTTTTTCTCCGCTGTAGCCCTCGGTGAAATTGAGCTGACGCTGTAAAAGCTTGACCGCCGCTTCGGTTTGTGGTCCGAAATACAATGTCGGCTCGTCTATATCCAGGAAATTAAGCTCCATAAGGCGAATTTGAAGCTTGCGTACCTCTTCGCTCTCCATTCCTTTTTTCAGCGTTGGATCGGGTGTGGGCGTGGGCGACGGCGTGGGAGATGCAGTTATTATTATCTGCACTGCTGAATTCTCACCCGTTTTAACAGGTACGGGGATTATTTCATCCGATGAAGCAGGTTTTGATGCAGGAAGAAAGATGATGAGTGCCGCAACACCCAAAACAACACAGCTTGCCGCCACGCAAGCTACCGTTTTTGCTTTTTTGCTCATCTTACGCCATGAGTTTTTGATTTTTCTCCAGGCACGCTTTATATCAAGCTTAAGATATCTGAAAAAAGTATTGAGTTTATTTCTTCCTGTTCTGTTCATGCGGTCATTTTATCGTGTATTTTGTTTTCTTTCAAGTGTGATACTGATGTTGTTATAGCTTGTTTACAAATAGTAGACAACTATCGCACAAGTTTTTCAAAAAGCCGCATTTTTCACATATGTCGCCTACTTAAAAAATCCCCTTTTTACCATGTTTTTTAACACGCTGTAAACAAAATCCGTTTTTACCCATTCTCGGGTAGTGAGAGCTTTGCCAAAGTGCTATCATATATAAAATTATATGTCTTTTACTGTATAAGTATAGAGAGTTGTGAATTATATACGAAGCACAAAAGACATTATCCTGAAAGCATCAGCTTGGAAAGGGTGCCAAATATGGAATTAAACCTAAATAACCGCCCAACAAAAAAAGTGCATCAGAGCATTGACGGCGAGGCGGTGCTTAAGGAAAACAAAACATATTGGTTTTGGCGGAGGGTACAAGATATAATCCTTTCGCTTATTGGTATCTTAATTTTATGGCCGTTTATGCTTATTATTGCACTTATTGTTTTTATTGATTCACCCTCCGCAAGCCCCATATTCAAGCAAACACGGGTAGGCTGGCAAGGAAAGGAATTTAAGTTTTTAAAATTTCGCTCCATGTATCCCGATGCTGAACAAAGGCTCGAAAAGCTTTTGAAGTATAACGAAATGGAAGGTCCTGCTTTTAAAATGAAGGATGACCCCCGCATTACCCGTGTAGGGCGGTTTTTACGTAAAACAAGCCTTGACGAGCTTCCTCAGCTTTTCAATGTTCTGAAGGGTGAAATGTCCATAGTAGGTCCCCGTCCCCCGCTTCCCCGTGAGGTAGAGATGTATGATGCCTATGCAAAGCAAAGGCTGTTTGTCACTCCCGGGCTTACCTGCTATTGGCAAATACAGCCTCACAGAAACTCACTCAGCTTCGACGAATGGCTCGACCTTGACATTAAGTATATAAAGGAGCGTAGCTTTATTACCGATTGGAAAATAATACTTAAAACTTTTGCCGCAGTATTAGGTATGAACGGGGTATAAGCGTGAACACAAAGCGGATAGCTATGTACGGCCACAAACGCATGCCCTCCCGTGAAGGCGGCGTAGAAATAGTAGTTGAAGAATTGAGCACACGCATGGTCGCCATGGGGCATGAGGTTGTCTGTTATAACCGCTCCGGGCATCATGTAAGCGGCAGTGAATTTGACAATGAAGGCTCACTTCACAGC
>JAZNWT010000175.1:0-3078 GCA_045593465.1 Clostridia bacterium | reverse complement strand
TGTTTTTGTTGACTTTTTACAAAAAGTCAATGGGGGTTCTAAGGGGGCAAAGCCCCCTTAGAAATCACTCGCCTTTTCTTTTGCGATAGTCTTCGATGGCACTCTTTACGGCTTCTTCAGCCAGCACGGAGCAGTGGATCTTTACGGGGGGCAAGCCTTCGAGAGCTTCGACGACGGCGGAGTTTGTAAGCTCGAGTGCTTCGTTTATGCTCTTGCCCTTTATCATTTCCGTCGCCATTGACGATGTGGCGATAGCCGCACCGCAGCCGAATGTTTTAAAGCCTACTTCTTCGATTATTTCATCGTCGTTTACCTTAATGAACATCTGCATTATATCGCCGCACTTTGCGTTGCCGACCATGCCGACACCGTTTGCACCTTCAACCTCACCCATGTTGCGGGGGTTTGAAAAATGATCTAAAACCTTTTCGGTATACATAGAAAATCTCCTTTTATTTATTGTATAACGGCGACATCGCACGAAGTGTTGCTACCGCTTTTTCCAAAACATCAACTGCGTAGTCTATTTCTTCTTCCGTGGTATTTTCGGACAATGTAAGCCTTACGCTTCCGTGTGCAATCTCGTGGGGAAGCCCCATTGCCAAAAGCACGTGTGACGGGTCAAGCGAACCCGATGTGCAGGCACTTCCGCTTGATGCGGCAACGCCGTTTAAGTCAAGATGCAAAAGTATGCCCTCACCCTCAATGTAACGGATACTGTAATTTACATTGTTGGGCAAACGGACTTCCCTGTGACCGTTGAGCTTTACATCTTCGATTCTGCTTTCGATTGATGTCATGAGCCTATCACGAAGTGTGAGCATCTTTTTAGTGTTTGCTTCCATGTTTGAAACCGCTTCTTCAATAGCGGTACCCATGCCGACTATGCCTGCCACGTTTTCCGTACCTGCACGACGATTTTTCTCCTGTGCACCGCCCATGATGAGGGAGGGGATGCGGATACCTTTTCTTACATAAAGAGCACCTATGCCCTTGGGACCGTGGAATTTATGTGCAGACAGTGAAAGCATATCAATATTCATTGCCTTAACGTCAACATTTATGTGACCGACAGCCTGAACTGCATCGGTGTGGAACCAAACGCCGTGCTTTTTGCAGACCTCACCGATTTGAGCAATGGGCATTATCGTGCCTACTTCGTTGTTTGCAAACATGACCGTCACAAGAATCGTCTTTTCGGTTATTGCTTTTTCAACCTGCTCTGCCGTGACTGCACCGAATTCGTCAACATCTAAGTATGTAACCTCAAAGCCACGCTTTTCAAGCTCCTCGCAAGGGTGAAGCACTGCATGATGCTCAACCTTGGTTGTGATTATGTGGTTACCCTTATCACGAAGCCTTGAAGCAGTACCCATTATTACGGTATTGTCGCTCTCCGTGCCGCCGCCCGTGAAATATATCTCGTCAGGTGAAGCACCTATTGCTTTTGCCACCTGTGCTCTTGCTTTTTCAACAGCACTTCTTGAGTTTCTGCCGAAACCGTGAAAGCTTGACGGATTGCCGTAAACCTCGGTGAGATAGGGCATCATGCTTTCAAGTGCATTTTTTGATAAAGCCGTTGTTGCGGCATTATCGAGATAAACCTTCATCATTACTGTTTCGCCTCACAATCTGCATACGCTCTGCCTTCATTTAAAACATCGGCAAGCGTTGTTTTATTTAAAACTTCGTCAATTGATGACTGCAATTTCAACCACAAAGGCCTTGTTACGCACGATGCCGTGTTTGAACAGGAAGAACTTTCACCGCATCTTCCAACACAGTCCGTAACGGAAGTATTCCCCTCAAGAGCAAATAATATATCGCCTATATTTATGCTTGAAGGTTCACGTGAAAGCATATAACCGCCGCCTGCACCCCTTGTGGACTCAACAAGCCCCTCTTTTTTCAAAAGGCTCATAAGCTGTTCAAGGTATGCTTCGCTTACGCCCTGCATTTGAGCAAGGCTTGACGTGCTGACAACGCCTTGCCCGTAACGGGAAGCAAGGTCAACCATTGCTTTAATTCCGTATTTTCCTTTTGTGGATACTTTTTTCATAAATAAAATGATAACGCTTTACAATAGCTTTGTCAATAATTCCAAGCAAAATACTCGGAATTACCCGAACACAGGGTGTTGCTCCCTGTGTTCGGGTGAAGTTATAAGTTATAGTTAATATTGAATAGGTAATGAAAAAACTCCGCCGGAAAAAAGCGGAGTTTTCATAAGTTTTATCAACTATTTTGTTTTTTTTGCGAAGCATGGACGTGCTTACGGAATAAGCTTTTCTGCAACGTCTGTACGCTCCCAGGGAAGGTCGAGGTCGTTTCTGCCGAAGTGACCGTAAGCCGCTGTCTGACGGTAGAGGGGGCTTCTGAGGTTGAGTCTTTCGATGATAGCTTCGGGACGAAGGTCGAAATGCTCTTCAATGAGCTGCTGTATACGTTCGTCACTTACAACGCCTGTGCCGTCTGTATCAACGAGGATTGAAACGGGGCGTGCAACGCCGATTGCGTAAGCGAGCTGAACTTCACAACGGGAAGCAAGCTTTGCCGCAACGATGTTCTTTGCAACATAGCGTGCTGCGTAAGCCGCACTTCTGTCTACCTTTGTGGGATCCTTACCGGAGAAAGCACCGCCGCCGTGACGGCCCATTCCGCCGTATGTATCAACGATTATCTTTCTGCCCGTAAGACCTGCATCGCCCTGAGGACCGCCGATTACGAAACGGCCTGTGGGGTTAACGTAAATCTTTGTTTCGGTGTCGAGATATTCCGAGGGAATGATGGGCTTGATAACATTTTCAAGCACGTCAAGACGAATCTTGTTAAGGTCAACATCGGGATCGTGCTGAGTTGAGATAACGATTGTGTCAACACGGACGGGCTTGCCGTTTTCGTATTCAACAGTTACCTGACTCTTACCGTCGGGACGGAGATATGTCAGTATGCCTTCCTTGCGAACAAAGGTAAGTCTGCGTGTGAGAGCGTGTGCCAAAGAGATGGGGAGGGGCATATATTCGGGTGTTTCGTCACAAGCGAAACCGAACATCATACCCTGGTCACCTGCACCTGTTG
>JAZNWT010000174.1:0-2090 GCA_045593465.1 Clostridia bacterium | reverse complement strand
TTGGGCTTTGCACTTGTGAGTACGGAAAGTATTGTTGATTTTCCGACATTCGGTAAGCCCAAAAGACCTACATCGGCTATTGTTTTAAGCTCAAGCTCAACTTCATGCTCGAATGTTTTTTGCCCCGGCTGTGAAAACTTGGGAGCTTGGCGTGTGGGTGTTGCAAACCTTGCATTGCCCTTGCCGCCCTTGCCGCCGTGAAGAACGACCTTTTGCTTGTCGGCATGAGTCATATCGGCAACGATTCGGGAGGTTTCGATATCACGCACAAGTGTGCCGACGGGAACTTTGATTATCATGTCCTTGCCGTCCTTACCTCTTGACATTCTTGCCTTGCCGTTTTCGCCTTTTTCGGCACGGTAATGACGCATGAACCTAAAGTCCAAAAGCGTGTTCATGTCTTTATCGGCAACGAACACAACATTGCCGCCCCTGCCGCCGTCACCGCCGTCGGGACCTCCACGCATTACGTATTTTTCACGGTGGAATGAAGCGGCACCGTCGCCGCCGTCACCTGCTTTAATAAATATTTTTACCTTGTCTACGAATTGCATTTTTTCTGTTTTTTATTGTACTCCTTACAAAATTCGGCTACCGTGCATATTGTGCATTTGGGATTCCTTGCACTGCATACACGCCTGCCGTGAAAGATTATAAAGTGGTGTGCATCGCTCCATGATTCTTTGGGAATATTCTGCATGAGCTGTTTTTCCGTGTTCAAAACATCATCCGCCTTTGCAAGCCCCAGCCTGTTTGCGACTCTGAAAACATGGGTATCCACAGCAATCGCAGGAATATGGAACGCATTCGACAAAACAACATTGGCGGTTTTTCTGCCCACTCCGGGAAGTGACATAAGCTCATCACGGGTGGAGGGAATATTACCGTTGTATTTTGTGGCTATTATACGGCTTGTCGCTATTATATTGCGGCATTTTGTGCGATATAATCCACAACCCTTTATGTAGGGTGCAAGCTCGTCCTCACTCAATGAAGCAAACTGCTTCGGAGTGTTGTATTCTTTAAACAATATTGCTGTGCATTTGTTTACCTGCTTGTCGGTGCATTGAGCGGAAAGCATGGTTGCAATCAAAAGCTCGAACGGAGTTGTGAAATCAAGCTCGCACTTTGAGTCCGGATATTCGTTTTTTAAGTTCAGGAGTATATTTGAAATACGCTCCTTATCTTTCTTTGTAACTCTCATTGTTTTAGTTTAGTAGATACTGAACAAAAATGCAAACTACTTTTTACCCATAATGCTCATAAGTTTTGAAATCATTGCGGGATCCATTGAATTTGAGTTGTTTTTCTGCATGGAATTTATGCCCGACAGCATATTTATGAGAGCCATCGGATTCATGCCGCCGCCCATGTTCGGCATATTGAAACCGCCCATGCCGGGCATATTAAAATTATTATTTTGCGGCATGGTGAAATTAACATTTCCGGTCCCTTGCTGTGAAGGCATACTTTTAGGTGCTTGTTTTTGCACATTGGGCAGTCCCAAGCGTGACGAAATATGCATACGCTCAAAAGGTGCGAGGTACGGCTCCATTGCAAGCAAAAATTCAGCTGCTTTTGCTGCACCTTGCTCATTTTTGATACGCAGTGCAAGCAAAAATGCAGGGGACTCGTTTTGAAAATCAGAGTTTATATTTGTACTTGGGGTATTATTATTTCTGTTGGGCGGTATTGAAGAACGTGCTATTCTTTGCATATTTTCACCTCCATTATTATACTATGCTGATACGTTGTTTTGTGAACCTTTGAAAAAATACTGCATAAGATAAACATGAGGTGATATTTTTATGAAGCGTGATTTAAAAACATTTATGCGTGGCGAACCGATAAATCAGACTGCTGACAGTAATATTCAAAAAACTGTCGAGCAATACGGCTCAAAAAGCAATGATGAACTTATGGGCGAGCTGAATACTTTAAAAGAAAACGGAATAGTCAATAATCAGGAGCTTTTAAAGATGGCAAGAACAATAGGCCCAATGCTGAATGCAGAGCAAAAACGCCGCCTTGACGAATTGATAGTAAAGCTGATGGACTAAGGGACACAAGGGAACGGGTGATATATCTTC
>JAZNWT010000173.1:0-4688 GCA_045593465.1 Clostridia bacterium | reverse complement strand
CTCCGTCTTTTTGCTTCGCAAAAATCCACCTCCCTCGTCAGAGGGAGGCAGGGAGTCTTCATTTCGATAGTTTCAATAAATTATTGATTTACACATCAAATTAAACGCTAAAACTTAAAAATGCAGAAGAAGCCCATTTTTTAACTTCTTCTGCATTTATCTTTTCTAATTCTCCTGATTTTATGGGCTTTGATTTGACTAAGTTTTTTTACAGCCCCACTATTCGTGATTGTTATGATTATGTGAGCAATTAGTGCTTTATTTCAGAACGGAAAAGATTGAAAATCCTCCGTCACCTTATCGTGACGGAGGATTTAGTATAAATCATTTTTACCTGTTTTTGATTACTTTTTACAAAAAGTAATCGGGGTGAGGGGCAGAGCCCCTCAAGGAATCACAGATTGGTTACCCACAGACCGTGGAGGTTGCACCATGCAAAGACTGCAAGGGGTTTTTCGCCGTCTGCGAGAGCGAATACGGCTTCGGGGGTGTCACCTGCAACGAGGCATTTACGCTGACCGCCGAGATTGGTTTGCAGATACACAAAGCCGATAAAGTGTTCGGGGATCATGGGGTGTGCAACATCGCCTATAACCGCCTTAACAGTGTTGCCGTCAACCGTTACGACGGGCAAATGCTTTTCAACGCTTGCTTCGACCGTGTTGGGTTCAAGCAAAGACATAGGCTCACCGCAGCAAATCATGGGAACGCCCGAATTGTTTATCATTCCCACAAGGTTGCCGCAATGCTTACAAACATAAAACTTACTTCCACACATAATATTATCTCCTTTATTTAAATTTATAAGCTGTAACAAGCTTATATTATTCACTTATCAGAAAAGACCGAGGGACTGTGCGAGCAACAAGGTCATTATAATGGGTGTGCAATACTTTATTATAACGGTAAACAGCCCTTTTCTTGTGAACTTGTGACCGCTTGATTCCATTTCATCTATAATGTATTTCGGTTTTGTTACCCAACCGATGAGTATGGACGTTGCAATTGTTATTATCGGCATAAGCAGATAATTTGAAACATAGTCAAGTATGTCAAGAATCTGACCGGGCGAAGAACTGTTGGGAAGCATCACTTCAAAATAGAGAACATTATAACCCATGCAGATTACAGCCGCCGCTACTGCAAATACTATAAAAAGTATGAGCGATGTCTTTTTTCTTGATGATTTGAATATTGACATAACACCTGCAACGACCGTTTCCATGATTGATACGCTTGAAGTGAGTGCCGCAAATATTACCATAAGGAAGAATACGAACCCTACGACTCCTCCGATCGAACCCATTGCGTCGAATACTTTTGGCAGTGATATAAACATAAGAGAAGGACCTGCGTTCATGCCCTCCATACCCGAGAAAACATAAACCGTGGGAACTACCATAAGACCTGCCAAAATTGCAACGCCTGTATCAAAAAGCTCTATCTGAGTTACACTCTGTGACAAGTTGACATCTTTCTTTACATATGAACCGTAGGTTATCATTATACCCATGGATACACTCAATGAGAAGAAAAGCTGGCACATTGCATCAAGCACTATTTCAAAGAATTTTGAAACCGTGAGCCCGTCAAAATTGGGTATGAAGTAAATTTTCATGCCCTCAAGACCTGTTCTTGTAACGCCGTTTGCGTCCGTATATGTGCGAGTAACTGCAAATATTGCTATTGCGATTATAAGCAGTATAAGCCCGGGCATTATGACCTTTGAAAATTTCTCAATGCCCTTTTCAACACCCAAGTAAACAATGAGTGCGGTTATTGCAAGGAATATAAGCATGAATACTATGGGGGCTACGGGTGCACTGATAAAGTTTGAAAAATAGCCGTCCTGAGCCATGACGGAGGTATCGGATACTGCAAAGTCAACCATGTATTTTGTTATCCAGCCGCCGATTACGGAATAATAAGTCAGTATAACGGCGGGTACGATGAATGATAATACGCCGACAAACTTCCACTTTTTGCTGATTGCACCGTAAGCATCAAGGGCGGTCATGCCTGTTTTTCTGCCGATTGCAATGTCTGTTGTAAGAAGAGCAAACCCGAATGTAAACGCCAATATAATGTAAACAAGTATAAAAAGTCCACCGCCGTCTTTAGCCGCAAGATAAGGGAATCTCCATATATTGCCCAATCCTACAGCACTGCCTGCCGCCGCCAAAACAAAGCCCAAAGAGCCCGAAAAGGAGGACTTTTTTTCAGTTGTGTTTTTGCTCATAAGTTTTTCTCCGCTTTAATAATATCGGTTTCCCAAATACTATAATACTATATATCCTTGCTTTGGGCAAACCAAAAAGCGAAGCTGTATGAATTTTGACGGTTTATACATATTTCAACATTTAATGAACTTTTGTTTCGGTTAAGGTTTTCGTATTTCTTTTAAGCGGTATATATGGTAAACTGTACTGTGGTATATTGTGAAGGAGGTGTCAATGTGCAAAGCTTTTCGGATTACAATTGCAGTGGCGGAATATCGAGAATATCGCTTTTGCTTTCTCGGTTGACTTTGCTGCGTCCGTTTGAGACGTATTCGCCTTTTTCTCTTCTTTTAAAGCTGCTTCATACACTGAATGAGGGAGATGTGCTTTCCTCGGTTGCCGTGTATCATGAGCTGACGGCGGAACTTATAAAAAGTCCGTCAAGGCGTGTAAGCGGTGATATATGGCGTGATTATTTGCTTTGGCTCATAATCGAAACGCCCCATGAGTTTGCACGTGCGGCGGCATCGGGCACACATGATGAACCGCTTTATGCGTCTATGCGGTCGGACCTTGCGATATTGGGCGTACTTTCAACACTGACAAGTGATGATATCTGCCGATTCGTGCTTGAAAAACAGCAGGGAAGCAAGGGCAGAACCCATACGGATAATATTGCACTTTCTTCGGCATCGGCTTGGTCGGGTGTGCCTGTAAGACAGCCTGCTTCAAGCACTAAGAGTTTAACGGTGCAGTCGCTTTTATCCCATGCTGTGAACGAAGCGGATATATTGACATGGAATTACGATAACGCAGGCATGGAAGACGAGTATGTGTGTGACGAAACGCTTGAGGAATTGTATCACCGATTTGCACAGAGCACCGATTGGCGACCGCTTGCAGAGGATCTCTGGAGCTTTTTTGCTTCATACGGCTGCGGTAATTTCATAAAATACAAGAGCTTTTCATATGATTCACGAGGACTTTTGCCAATGCCCAAGCTTATGCAGAAAGAGGGGCTTGAGCCTGTTTCGTTCTACGAGATGCAGCATCGCAAGGTATTGGAGCATACAATAAGCTTTATGCAGGGCTCAAGTGCTGAGAATATACTGATAACGGGCGGTGCGGCAACGGGAAAGACGGAGCTTGTGCTTTCAATAGCTTATGAGCTGCCGGAGCTTAGGCTTGTTATTTGTTCCGATGAAAATGTAAGGTTAAGCGAGCTTTTCGATCTGCTTTCAAAACAGCCTTTAAGGTTCATGGTACTGCTTGACAACATAAGCTTTTGTCAAAACATTTCATCGCTTGAGGCACGAAGGCTTGTACCGAAAAACGTGCTTCTTGCCGCTACATCAAGGGGTAATGCAGAGAATGCACTTTTCTCCGTTAATGTTACAATGCCGTATCCGACATTGAATGATTTTGTCGATATCGTGGCAGAACTGCTTGCAGATTATGATGTGTCCGTTTCAAAGGAAGCTATACACAGTAAGTGCATTGACTGTCAGGCAAAGGAAAAGCTCACGCTTTCTGCCGCAAAACGTATTGCGGATGATTATATTATAGAGTTTTAGTTTAAGGAGGCTTTTATGCAGATATATAACACAATGACACGCCGTAAGGAAGAACTTGTACCGATAAACGAGGGCAAAATAGGAATGTATGTTTGCGGTCCTACCGTATACAACTATTTCCACATAGGCAACGCCCGTCCTTTCGTAGTTTTTGATACGATGCGTCGTTACCTTGAATATTTGGGTTATGAAGTTACATTTGTACAGAACTTTACGGATATTGACGATAAGCTCATACGTAAGGCTAATGAAGAGAACAGCACTGTTCCCGAAATTGCGGAAAGATTTATAAAAGAATACTATGTTGATGCCGATGCACTGGGCGTTGAACGTGCATCCTGCAATCCCCGTGCAACAGAACATATAAACGAGATAATAGAGCTTGTGCAGAAGCTCATTGATGCAGGCCACGCATATGCGGCGGACAACGGCGATGTGTATTTCTCGGTGAGAAGCTACCCTGCATACGGCAAGCTTTCGGGCCAGTCGATTGAGAGCTTGGAAAGCGGAGCAAGAATAGATCCCACCGAACAGAAGCGTGATCCATTGGATTTTGCTCTTTGGAAGGGTGCAAAGCCGAACGAGCCGTCATGGGATACCCCTTGGGGCAAGGGCAGACCGGGCTGGCATATCGAATGTTCGGCGATGAACCGCGAGGCGTTTGGCGAACAGATTGATATCCACGGCGGCGGTAGAGACCTCATCTTCCCCCACCACGAAAACGAAATTGCGCAGACGGAAGCCTTGACGGGCAAGCAGTTTGTAAAATATTGGACGCACAATGGGCTCATCAAAGTCAACGGACAAAAGATGAGTAAATCGCTTGGCAACAGCTTGCTTTTGGATGAACTTTTGGAAAAATATTCGGACGAAGCCATCAAATTTGCGCTGCTCC
>JAZNWT010000172.1:0-8376 GCA_045593465.1 Clostridia bacterium | reverse complement strand
CTTACGGTTATCCTCCAAAAGTTCGGGGCAACTGTAACCCAATTTATCCAAAAGCTTATATACCTTATCTCCGAGTCTGCCCTTTGGCAGTGCTATGTTAAGCATTTATCTCCTACCCCCGTTTGCGTTCGTAAGATCTATTGTATTGCTGTCGCTCGCATCTTCGGGTAAAACGGTAACCACTGCCGCCGTACCGCCGCCGCTTGTTACTGCCTCTGCGACCGAATAAACACGTGCAATATCCACCGTGCCGTCATAATAAACATATGTGGGCTTTGCAAAAGATATTTGTGAACGCATATATCTTTCTATCGCATCAAAGCAAATAGCAAAGCCTATACCGCCTATACCCTCTTTACCCATACGTGCAAGCAGATTATCATATCTGCCGCCTGTAATTACAGGCACGGGTACGGAGCTTATATAGCCGCAGAAAAGTATGCCGTTGTAATAATCCGTATCGGAAACAAGCGAGGTTTGCAGTCTTAAGTTCTTACTCTTTATGGCGTTTGCAACTGTCGCTATTTCGGCTATTGCCGCTTCCATTGTTTCATTGCCGTCGGCTATTTTATAAAGCTCGGCTATGCCCGTTTCCATATCGCCGGGCAAAGACAAAAACTCAGTAAGTCTGTCAATACAGCTTTGTTCCATGCCTGTTTTTTCAGCATACTTTTCAAGGTCGTGCTTATTCTTTTCTGCAATGAAACGCAACAGAGGCTGCATATCATCAGCAGAAGCACCGACACTTTCAAGAATCCCCGTAACAAGCCCCTGATGCGAAATATCAAGTGCATACTCGTCATCTTCCATTTGCTG
The DNA here is from genome assembly GCA_045593465.1 of Clostridia bacterium. GTDB lineage: Bacteria > Bacillota > Clostridia > Christensenellales > CAG-138 > RGIG3096. Next base: position 7,560 of record JAZNWT010000172.1, on the reverse strand, counting down.
AAGGCTTTTCATTGCAAGCGATACTACCTCAACCACGGTATACGGCGTTATATTGCCCAGGCATTCAAGCCCCATCTGATTCAGTTCACTAAAGCCGCCTGCTTCTTTTGAAAGGCGGAAAACACTCTCGATATAATAAAGCTTTGTAAGCTCATCACTTACAGATGCCGTTTTTGCTATACTCAATGTGATATCGGGCTTTAAAGCCATCAGCCTGCCGTCGCTGTCACTGAATGTGATTATATGCTTACTGGGCAGGAAATTTATATTCTGTGCATAAAAAGAGTATTCTTCCATGCGATTCATGGAGAATTTTCTGTAAGAGTACTGTTCAAACAATTTACGCAAAGAAAGCGATAATCTCTCGCTTTTCTTCAAGGTTGACAGCTCAATCTTCATTATTTCAATGCCTCCCGATAAAGACTGTTAAAAAAGCCTCCGAACGAAAACCGTCCAGAGGCTTATTTTACATCATATTGCTACTGCTTGTAAAGTCTGACGATTATTCTTCGTCATCGTCATCCTTCTGAGCCTGCTCGATAATCTTCTGTGCAACGTTGCCGGGAACATCTTCGTATCTTACAAATTCAGACTTGAAGGAACCGCGTGCCTGCGTCATTGAACGCAGGTCTGTTGCATACTTGAACATTTCGGACATCGGTACTTCTGCTACAACTTCGCTGCCCTCGTCACAGGGATTCATGCCGAGAACACGGCCTCTGCGGCGGTTAAGGTCACCGATGATATCGCCCATGTATTCGCTAGGAACGATAACTTCATAGCGATAGACAGGTTCGATAAGTGTGGGGTTAGCCTTTGCACAAGCTGCCTTGTAGGAAAGTCTTGCAGCGGACTTAAACGCAACTTCCTTGGAGTCAACGGGGTGATACTTACCGTCAAACAATGTTGCTTTAACACCGATCATCGGATAGCCTGCCAAAACGCCCTTACGCATAGCTTCTACTGTACCCTTTTCAACAGCGGGAATGTATTCCTTGGGAACAACGCCGCCGACGATTGCATTAACGAACTCGAAATCTTCACCGTTTGTAAGAGGCTCAAATCTCATGTTAACAACACCGAACTGACCACTGCCGCCGGACTGCTTCTTATGCTTACCTTCAGCTTCTGCTGTGGAGCGAATCGTCTCACGGTAGGGAACTCTGGGTTCTGTGAGCATTGCTTCAACACCCGACTTGTTCTTGAGCTTGGAGCAAACAACATCAAGATGTACTTCGCCGAGACCGCAAAGCAATACATCACCTGTCTCAACGTTCTTTTCGATTGTGATTGTGGGATCTTCTTCAAGAATCTTATTGATTCCACCGAACACCTTATCTTCTTCGCCCTGCTTCTTAGCCTTAACTGCCAAGCTGATGCTGGGTGCGGGGAAGTTTATGGGAGCACACTTTACGGGAGCTGATGCATCACAAAGTGTATCGCCCGTAGCTGTTACCTGAAGCTTGGAAAGTGCACCGATATCACCTGCATTGAGCTTATCGATATTTGTGCTCTTCTTACCTACAAAGTAGTAAGGTGTGCTGCTCTTTTCGCTCTTTTCCTGGTTTGCATTGTAGGGTGCTACGCTTGCACTCAATGTGCCGGAAAGAACTTTAACTATGGAGAACTTACCAAACTGGTCAACAACAGTCTTTATAACCTGTGCAACAAGCTTGCCGTCCTTTTCAATCTTTATCTTTTCGCCTGTCTTTGCATCTTCAACTTCTACTGCTCCCATATCTGCTGCACTGGGAAGATATTTTACGATATTGTCAAGCAATGTTGAAACACCGATGTTGGGCAATGCCGCTGTGCAGAATACGGGAGTAACGCCGCCGTCACGAACACCGTTTGAAAGACCTGCAAGCAATTCTTCCTTGGAAAGCTCGCCCTCTTCAAAGAACTTCTCCATGAGTTCTTCGTCTGTTTCCGCTGCTGCTTCCATGAGCTTTTCATAATATTCCTGTGCCATGCCTTCAAGGTCCGAGGGAATTGCCGCATCCTTTTCGCCCTTACCGTCGAAAAGCTTAGCTGTCATGTTAACAACGTCAACATAACCCACAAACTGACCCTTATCCATTATCGGGAGCTGGAAAGGAACTACAGAGGGGCCGAACTTTGCGTTTATATCTTCCATAACCTTTGCAAAGTTAGCGTTTTCTCTATCCATCTGGTTAACAACCATTATGCGAGCCTTACCGCTCTTCTTGCACATATCCATTGCCTTTTCGCCACCGACGGCAACGCCGGAAACCGCACCGACAACTATAACTGCCGCATCAGCCAATGCCATTGCTGCCGCAACTTCGCCGTAGAAATCGAAGAAGCCCGGTGCATCGATAAGATTTACCTTTGTGTTCTTCCATTCAAGCGTTGCGAGTGCCGCATTTATTGAAATAGTACGTTTTACTTCTTCGGGATCATAGTCCGTTGTCGTAGTTCCGTTTTCAACCTTACCGATACGTTCAATAACGCCGGCATTGAAAAGCATAGCCTCAGTCAAAGTGGTCTTACCTTCGCCGCCATGACCGAAAATACCTACGTTGCGTATGTTTGCTGCTGTGTAATCTTTCATTAGCTTACTCCCCTTATGGAATTTTCTGCACCTTTGGGTGCTTTCATATTGCACATAACCATATAAATTGGAAATTACATGCCTGTTCTAATTGTATCAGTGCTTTTCTAACTTGTAAACAGTTTTATTTATAATTCGTTCATTCTTTTGTTTATGACGTTAAATATCAACCGCATCTGCTGTATCCGCAGTTTCTGCAAATCATGCATCCGCTTTCATGCTCAACCTTGCTTGAGCATTCGGGGCAAAGAGAATCATCCGCAGTATTCGCAGTATTCTCTTCACTGCATGGAACCTGATCCACAACTTCGCCTTCATCTTCGATGGCTGCCAAAGCCGAAAGTGCCGCCGCCTTTTGTGCATCCTCTTCGGCTTTTATCTTTACAACCTTTTCAAGCACCTTGCCTATTGCATCGGGACATGAAAGAACTTTTATGTTTCCGTTCACCGCACGCTGACGCAATGTTGAATGACAACGTATGCCTTTGAGCTGTTCTATTATTGAATTTACATCCATACCCGAACGCAATGCCGTTGAAATAAGACGGCTTGTAGCTTCGCTCTGACTCGGGCAACCGCCTGCACGGCCCAAGTTTGCAAATACCTCGCAAATACCGTGGTCGTCGTAATTGACGGTTATATACAGGTTTCCGCAGCCTATAACCACTTTTTCGGTTATGCCTCGTGTAACTTCGGGCCTCGGGCGAGGTGCAACCGCACTTATTGTCTGCACGGATGCCGTACTTACCTGAGGTACTGCTTCGTCTTTTTTCTTATCGCCCACATACAAAACCTGTGAATCACGGCTTCCGTCACGGTAAATCGTAACGCCCTTACAGCCCAGGCGGTATGCAAGCATGAATACCTCACGCACGTCCTCTCGTGTTGCTTCGTTTTTGAAGTTTACCGTCTTTGAAACAGCATTATCCGTGAAACGCTGGAATGCAGACTGCATTCTTATATGATACTTGGGTGAAATATCATGTGCCGTTACAAATACTTTCTTTATATGGTCGGGTACTTCGTCAAGATGTGCAAGTGTGCCTTCTTTTGCTATTCTTCTCATAAGTTCTTCCGAATAGAAGCCCTCACGCTTTGCCACTTCCTCAAAATACGGATCTACCTGCAAAAGCTCGTCATTATCCATTACATTGCGGACAAACGACAAAGCAAAGAGCGGTTCAACTCCGCTTGAAGCCGAGCAGATAATCGATATCGTACCCGTGGGTGCAATTGTTGTACAGGTCGCATTTCTGTGCGGAGGAAGCTCATCATCTATCATTGTACTGTCATGATAAAGCGGAAAAGCTCCTCTTGTTTTTGCAAGCTCCACAGATGCTTCATGTGCATACTTGTTTATGAATGACATTATCTCGCTTGCTTTTTCAATGCCTTCTTCGGAATTATAAGGTATATTAAGACGGTAAAGCATATCTGCAAAGCCCATCACGCCAAGACCTATCTTGCGTGTTGCACGGGTAGTTGCATCTATTTCCGGCAACGGATATCTGTTTACTTCTATTACATTATCAAGGAAATGCACAGCCTTCTTTACAACATAACGCAGAAGGTCGTAATCTATCGAAAACTCATTTCCCTCACGTTTAAGCATTTTAGCCAGGTTTATCGAGCCTAAGTTACAGCTTTCATACGGAAGCAAAGGCTGTTCACCGCAGGGATTGGTCGATTCTATATCACCCAAGCAGGGAACGACATTATCCCTGTTCATTCTGTCGAGGAACACAATGCCGGGTTCGCCGTTTTTCCATGCCTGGTCAACAATGAGGTCAAATACCTCTTTTGCGGATATCGAATCTGCAACGGAACCGTCACGCGGGTCTATAAGGTCATAATTTGAGCCTGTACAAACCGCTTCCATGAATTTTTCGGTAAGTCCTACGCTTATATTGAAATTGGTTATTTCGGCATTGTCCGTCTTACACTTAACAAATTCCACTATATCGGGATGGTCAACACGGAGTATACCCATGTTTGCACCCCTTCTGGTGCCGCCCTGCTTCACAGCTTCGGTAGCCGAATTAAACACCTTCATAAAGCTTATCGGGCCCGATGCTATGCCGCCCGTGGAACGCACCTGCGAGCCTGCCGGGCGAAGGCGTGAGAACGAGAAGCCCGTACCACCGCCGCTTTGATGTATGAGTGCCGCATTTTTAACGGCATCAAATATGTCCATCATGGAATCCGCAACAGGAAGCACGAAGCAAGCACTAAGCTGTCCGAGCGGTTTACCTGCGTTCATAAGCGTCGGTGAATTGGGCATGAAATAAAGCTTTGTCATAAGCTCATAAAATTCATCCGAAGTCTTTTTTATATCCGCCGCAGAATCAAACCTCATGTCTCCCTGAGCTATTGAATCGGCAACACGTCTGAAAAGCCCCTCGGGAGTTTCGGTTAAATTTCCCTCACCGTCACGGGTTAAATATCTTCTTTCAAGCACCGTTACCGCATTTTTTGAAAGTTCTGTCATTTTGTTCTCTCCACTACATATATTGTTTTAGCCATCAAGCCAACACATCATATTGTAGCATCGCCATGTGTATAATTCAATACATTTTGTAGTTTTAAAGCACTGTTTACAATTTGACCATAATATGTGAAAAAACAGTTCTTCTGCAAAAATACAGGTGACTGCACAATAACCGCAATCACCCAAAAGCCTTCTTTATCTTGAATTTTTATTTTTTAAAAAGCGGCACTAATTTTTGTTCATCAACATCTATCAAGCCTTTTGTTGTCATTTTCAATTTTGGAATAACCGACAGGCTTATAAATGCCATATTCATAAAAGGCTCTATGCCCGAAGCGGTACCGATTTCACAAACAGCCTTGCGGACAGCCTCGTTTTGCCGTGCCGCCTCTTTTGCAGACAACATACTCATAAGTCCTGCAACTCTCAACGGCATTTCGGCAAGAATTCTGCCGTCGGCTACCACAACATTTCCGCCACCCATGCTTATTATCCTGTTTGCAGCCAAAGCCATATCGGCATCATTTGTTCCTATAACAATAAGATTATGCGAATCATGCGAAACAGACGACGCAATAGCACCTCTTTTTAAGCCTATGCCGCAAATAAATCCCAAACCTCTATGTCCGCTGTTTTTGTGACGTTCTATAACCGCAAGCTTTAAAATATCACGCTCGACACTCACACCGTTTGCTTTTGTAAAATCAAGCTCACTTATCATTTCCTCCGTAAGCAGTTGATTCGGAATAACGCGTATTACTCTGCAATGACCGTCCTGAGGATTTATAAAAAAATCTTCTGCTGTAATCTCATCAAGGCGGAATGAGTTATAAACAGCATTTTTTATTTCATCTTCTATCGGTGCAGAATCGAATTCAAGCACCTCACCGTTTGAAACAACTTTTTTACCGTTTTTGTATACGTCTAAAACGTTTAAGGCTTCAAGGCTGTCCAAAACAAGCAGATCCGCCTTGCAGCCTGGTGCAACTGCACCGACATTACGCAAATTATAATATTCTGCCGCCTGCAATGTTGCCATACGGATAGCCGTAATTGCACCTTTGCCTGCTTTCACCGCTAAGCGAATTATATTATCTATATGACCTTCGTTTATCAAATCGGCAGGATGTCTGTCATCTGTAACCAAAATACATCTTCTGCTGTACGGCTCATCGAAAAGCGGAAGCAATGCTTCAAGATTTTTTGCGGCAGTCCCCTGCCTTATCATTACCCTTTGTCCTTTTCTGATACGCTCCATAGCTTCATCTGTCAAAGAACATTCGTGGTCGTCACCTATGCCCTGTGCAATATACTTATCCAAAGCCTTGCCGCAAAGCATGGGAGCATGTCCGTTTATAATCTTTCCGAGCTTTTGTGCATCTTCAAGCTTTTTAATTACCGAAGGTACTTCTGTCAAAACTCCCGGATAGTTCATCATTTCGCCAAGCCCCAAGACTCTTTTATTGTCATAAAGCTTGTATATATCCTTTGCCTCCAATACTGCACCGGTTTCATCAAAAGGTGTAGCAGGCACACACGAGGGTATCATAATATACACATCAAGCGGCAAACCCTCACTGCTTTGAAGCATATAGTTAATGCCGTCTATTCCTGCCACGTTTGCAATTTCATGGGGGTCCGCAATCACGGCAGTTGTTCCGTGCGGCAGACAGGCTTTTGCAAACTGAGCAGGAGTCAGCATAGTGCTTTCTATGTGTATGTGCGAATCAATAAATCCGGGACAGATTACTTTGCCCGACACATCTTCGACAATGTCTGCATCGTCATCGGTATAATCACCGACACCGATAATTTTATCATCACTGATAAGAACATTGCACATCTCCAATTCATCGGTAAATACATTTACCACGGTTCCGTTTTTTAACAGCGTTTTCATATGTTCAACCCTCTGTAATATGCCGTTTTATCTTATTCCTTGCTTGCAATCTTGCATATTTCGGAAAACTTCGACAATATATGCTCATAGCCTCCGCACGAATGCGGCACAAGGCAATTTGAACAGTCCTTTATGCCCTTTTCCGTATACCTGAAATTGCCGCCGCATTTATCTCCGAGTGCATACAGCGGACAGTAGCAGAAAAGGCAGTTAAACTCCTCGCAACTCTTCACATCATGGCACGGGAAATATTCGCATTCTCTGTTTTGAAAAAATTCGGAGCAATTCTTTTTCATATAATTACCATCTTTAGTCTTTCTGTATTATCGTTCTTTGAAGTGCCGCAATATCTCTTGAGTTTACGTTGCCGTCACCGTTCATATCACCGAAATAACAGCCTTCCTCACCCAACTCCTCAATTTCCAGCATGTGCTTCTGCAAAGCGGCGATATCCTTTGAATTTATTCTGCCGTCCCTGTTAACATCGCCCTTTTCCTCCGCTTCAGGTGCGGGAGTCGGCGTTGCCGCAGGAGTCGGTGTAGGTGTTGTAGTGGGTGTAACCGCAGGCGTTGCCGCAGGAGTCGGTGTAGGCGTTGC
>JAZNWT010000171.1:0-2648 GCA_045593465.1 Clostridia bacterium | reverse complement strand
TTTACGGTACTGTGTTTTTATTGTTTAAATATATTTGCACAATTCCCTTTACGCTGCTTCTACACTCTTTGCAGTGGGCATAACGATTTTCTCCGTACAATCCGTGTAGCCCGGATAGCAGCCCATTGCGGTTGCAAGTGTTGCAAAATCGCCGTATTCCAAAGAGCTGTTCAAATCGTAATTCCACATTTTTGCTATGTTTGACCACATTCTCTCAATGACATTGTATTTTCCCGTGGAATCAATACCGTTCCACATTTCCGACTCCGTATTCATTGCACCGTAGTCGCTCCAGATTAAGAAGTAACCACCGGAAACTTCAGCTTCGTCAACAACTCTAACAGAACCCTCTGTGGGATGAGTAAACACGGTGGGATTCCAATTATTATAGATACGGTCTGCGGAAGCATACTGCCATGTCCAATTGGCAGTGTTAGGATCTCTGGCATCTGCTCCCATATTATTTGTTGCCAAAACATAGTAGCAATAATTCTGCACGCAATTGTATATCTTGTATCCACCGTCTACGAAGTTTGAAATATCGGTAACTTCACGGTTATCCTCAGGCAACCACCAGTACATTATCTCGATTTCTTTATCAAACTCCAAATGTCGCTCATACCAAAGGGACTTACGGTCTTTTCCTTTTACTTCACGGTCTACAAAGTCACTATACATACGAACAGCATAGCCCTTTTCCTGCAAAATATCCGCAATTTCATTTATATAGTGTATGAAAGTATCGTACTTAGAGCCACTTGAGGCAAGTGCGGAATCATTGAGTTCTTTTGCAAGCACATCACGAGCATAATCCTGCCACCCATCCTTCTCGTAAAAGGCGACTTCGTCACCGCAAATATTGAACTCGGTGCAACCATACTGTTTGAAGAAATCGGCATAGTCCACCAGGATTGCCTCAAGAAGACTTCGAGCAACGCTATTTGTCACATCAATGACCTTGGTGTAGCCGCGTACGCCCTTGTTATCCTTAACTTGAATGTACTCCCAACAGTCATAACTGCTAAATTCAGATGTCACACCTGTGCTAAGGTCGGTAATTCCGTCCTTAGAATATTTCTGACCGTTATAGTTGAACGAAAAATCCTTATTTACCGTCGGACAATAAAGATTGAACTCATTTTCACCCATTACATACGAACACCACTTATAGCGTAGATATTGGCAATGCATGGGTGTGTCAAAAGACGGAATAATATCAATCCGATACTGCTTTGCAACTTCAAGAATCTCCACCATCTCTTCGGCAGTAAGATACTTGTCCTCATCCGCATAATTCTCATACTTATCCACCAGCCAAGTAGCAGCCCAGCCACCCACAAACGGAGTAAAATCATTTCCGTTAGTGCTGCTAAAGTATTTTTCGTCCCAGATATCCAAGCGAATTCCCTGGTCCTCGGCAAAATGAAGCTCAAATGTGTTATAGCCCATGAAAGCCATCTGTCTGATATAGTTTTTAATCCACTCGGGAGTGAAATACTTACGGCCACAGTCAAGCATAACGCTACGTTCCTCAGCGTCCGGCGAATCTTGAATCGTGCATCCTGCAACGGTATTTGAGCCGTTAGCACGCAAATACTTAATAATCATGAATGCACCGTACATCAAACCTCGTTCATCGGCACCGATGATGCAAATGTTATCGGAAGTTACGGTGATTTTATAGCTTTCCGCAATGCCCCCTGCAGCTTCAAAGTCGATTTTCAGAAGAATATCTCCTCTTTTTTTGAGTGTTTCCGCTCCATACACAACGGGGAGCGTCTGCTCGGACGGCACCTTTTCAAGAGCAAACTGCTGACTTATGAACTGTGCCAAATCCTTCATTTCAGCATTAGGCTCCGATTCCGAAACCAAATAGAAGCGATTATCATCACTTACAGTAAATGCTCCTTTCCCTGCAATATACGAATCGGTTAAAAGCTGTATACTTGCATTATTTTCAACAGGTGCGGCACATCCGCTCAAAAGAACCGAAAGCAACATCAACATGCATAATTGAAATGCCATAACGCGTTTGTACATATCTAAACCCTCACTTTTATAATAACGTAAATTTACTTCTGTTATTATAATACATAGGTAAATTAAATGAAACAAAAAAACATGCAAGCTCCAAAAAAGCTTGCATAGCATCGGCGGACTTCACCGGTCTCGGATACAGTTACGGTTATACGGAAAATTGCGTCAGGATAACCGATATTTTCTTTGCGGATATTTTAACTGACAGCTTATTTTAAAAGCTCATTCGTAAGGCGTATGATTTCAGGAGCAGCTTTTGCTCTCTCTTTTTTTAATATCCGGTTATACAAAGGATACGCCAAACAGATAACAGCAATTCCGATAATGCCAATAAGAATGCCCACCATCATTGAAAAAGGATTGTATAAACCGAATATCTCACCTAAATCGGTCATTGAAAGGCTCATGCCGCACCCCATCATCAGTACGCCGATAAGACCGACCGTCACTGCTACGCTACCTGCTTTTTTCTCGACGCTTGCATCAAGACGGCGAAGCTTATCCATGTTTGTTTCTTTCGGAGCATCATATTTATCCCTGATACGCTTTATTTCCTCCTGCTCCTTGGCAGAATAGGTTATTTTAAAAGTTTCGTTGTCTGTAGTACGAGT
>JAZNWT010000170.1:0-4899 GCA_045593465.1 Clostridia bacterium | reverse complement strand
TGCAAAGTATGCGCAGCAGTATCTTCTCGGCACAGCTTTTGCACGTCCCGTTATCGCAAAGCGTTTGGTTGAAATCCCAAAGGCAGAAAATGCAGATGCTATCTGCCATGGCTGCACGGGCAAGGGCAACGACCAGGTTCGTTTCGAGCTTGCTGTAATGGCATACGCTCCCGACATGAAGATAATCGCTCCTTGGCGTGAGTGGGACATCAAGTCACGTGAAGAAGAAATCGATTATGCGGAAGCACATAATGTTCCCCTCAAGATAAACCGTGAAACAAACTATTCAAAGGATAAGAACCTCTGGCACCTTTCACACGAAGGTCTTGACCTTGAGGATCCTGCAAACGAGCCTCTTTACAACAAGCCCGGCTTCCTTGAAATGGGCGTATCCCCCGAACAGGCTCCCGACACACCGACATATATCACACTTTCATTTGAAAAGGGTGTTCCCGTAGCATTGAACGGCGAAAAGATGAGCGGCACAGAGCTCATTCTCAAGCTCAACGATATCGGCGGTGCAAACGGCGTAGGTCTTGACGATCTCGTAGAAAACAGACTCGTCGGCATGAAGTCACGCGGTCTTTACGAGAATCCCGCAGGCACAATCCTTTACAAGGCACACCAGATACTTGAAACACTTTGTCTTGACAGAGATACAATGCATTATAAAGAGCTTGTTGCCGCACAGTTCGGCGAGCTTGTATACTTCGGCAAGTGGTATACCCCCCTTCGTGAGGCTCTCAGTGCATTTGTTACAAGCACACAGGAATTTGTAACAGGCGAAGTAAAGCTTAAGCTCTATAAGGGCAACGTTATAAACGCAGGCGTAACATCTCCCTATTCCCTCTATGATGAGGAAATCGCAACATTCGATGAGGATGAGGTTTATGACCAGAAGGATTCCGAAGGCTTCATTAAGTTGTTCGGTCTTCCCCTCAAAGTCAGAGCAATGTCCAATCAGAAGAAATAATCATTGCGTTTAGCGTAATAACATAATAAGATATAATACGCACAAGCATCCGCTAAAAGCTCGACTTGTGCGTATTGAATTTTAAAAAACAGACATTTTTTCGGAGGTAAATCATAATGAGCGGCAAACTTTGGGCAGGCCGATTTTCAAAACAGCTCGACAGCACCGTTAACGATTTCAATTCATCCATACGCTTTGATTCAAGAATGTACAGGCAGGATATTACAGCATCAATGGCTCATGCGGATATGCTTGCAAAATGCGGCATCATAGATGATGCTGATGCAAAAAAAATAGTGGAAGGGCTTTGCGGCATATTATCGGACCTTGAAAACGGTACGTTGAGCATTGATTATACTGCCGAGGATATTCATACATTTGTTGAAGCCACGTTAACCGAGCGTATAGGCGACGCAGGAAAGAAGCTCCACACGGCAAGAAGCCGCAATGACCAGGTTGCTGTTGATTTCAAGCTTACACTGCGTGACGAATCCGATGAAATACTCATCAAGCTTAAAGAGCTTGTAGGCATCCTTTGCGACAGTGCCGAAAAATATGCCGAAACGGTAATGCCCGGTTACACGCATCTTCAGCGTGCACAGCCCATAACATTCGGTCATGCTCTAATGGCATATGCAATGATGTTTCTCCGCGATATTTCACGCCTTGAGGATTGGCGTAAGCGAATGAACACTTCACCCTTGGGAAGCGGTGCACTTGCAGGCACAACGCACCCCATAGACCGTATGATGACGGCAAAGGCTCTCGGCTTTTACGACTATACGCACAACAGTCTTGACGGAGTGAGTGACAGGGATTATGCAATAGAGCTTACAGGCGTGCTTTCACTCATAATGATGCACCTTTCACGCTTCAGCGAAGAAATAATACTTTGGTGCTCATGGGAGTTCAAATTCATCGAGCTTGACGATGCTTATGCAACAGGCTCAAGCATGATGCCGCAGAAAAAGAATCCCGACATAACAGAGCTTGTTCGCGGAAAAACAGGCAGAGTATACGGCGACCTTACCACATTGCTCACAATGATGAAAGGGCTTCCGCTTGCATACAACAAGGATATGCAGGAAGATAAAGAAGCGGCATTTGATGCCATAGACACCGTAAAGCTTTGTATAGACGTATTCATACCCATGCTTGCCACAATGACGGTAAATGCACAAAACATGAGAAATGCTGCAGCAAAAGGCTTTATAAACGCTACGGACTGTGCTGATTACCTCGTTAAAAAGGGTATGCCGTTCAGAACCGCATATAAACTCACCGGCGAGCTTGTCTTCTACTGCATAGAAAACGGTAAAGCCTTGGAGGACCTAACTCTTGATACATTCAAAACTTTCTCGGAGCTTTTCGACGAAGATATATATATTGCCATCAACCTTGATGAATGTGCAAAGAAACGCATATCACAGGGAGGCACAGCACCGTCAAGCGTGCTTGAACAGATAAAATGGACAAAGGAACAGCTTAACAAATGATAAAAGTATTTGTAAACGGAAACCAGGGTACGACAGGTCTTAAAATATTCGACAGGCTTGAAAAGCGTGACGATATACAGCTTTTGACCATTGACGAATCGCTCAGAAAAGACGTTCGTGCCTGTGCCGAAATAATGGACGAAGCAGACGTTGCTTTCCTCTGCCTACCCGATGCGGCAGCAGTCGAAGCCGTTAACAGCGTTTCGTCACCCACTTTAAAAATAATAGACACCTCAACCGCCCACCGCACAAATGAAGGTTGGGCATACGGCTTTGCGGAGCTTTCAAAAGAGCACAGAAGTGCAATAGAAACAGGCAAGCGTATCGCAGTGCCGGGTTGTCATGCAAGCGGATTTATCTCCCTTGTATATCCGCTTGTAAAATCAGGTATACTCCCCACCGATTACCCCATCTGCTGTCATTCTCTTACGGGATACAGCGGCGGCGGCAAAAAGATGATTGCACAATATCAGGATGCTTCAAAAGCCGATGAACTCTTTGCCCCCCGTCAATACGGCATAACGCAAACACATAAGCACCTTAAAGAGATGCAAAAAGTTTGTTCACTTGAACAAGCTCCCATCTTCTGCCCCATAGTAGACGATTATTATTGCGGCATGGAGGTAACGGTACCGCTCTTTACAGGACTTCTTTCAAAGAAAGTAACCGTTTCCGATATAAACGAAATATTCAAGGAACATTATTCGGACAGCAAGCTCATAAGTGTTATTCCTGCCTGTGAGGACGGATTCATGGCGGCAAACAAGCTTGCAGAAAAAGACAATATGGAAATAAGCGTTTGCGGAAACGATGACAGAATACTTTTAATATCCCGCTTCGACAATCTCGGCAAGGGTGCGTCGGGTGCAGCACTTCAGTGCTTCAATATAGCCTGCGGTATAGACGAAACCGCAACGCTCACACTTTAAGGAGAAAAAAACATGAAACAGATAACAGGCGGTGTTTGTGCCCCAAAAGGATTTAAAGCAAACGGTATACATTGCGGCATAAGAAAGAATAAAACAAAGAAAGACCTTGCACTTATAGTAAGCGAAAAGCGTGCTTGCTGTGCAGGCGTTTACACGAAAAACCTTGTGCACGGTGCACCCATAAACGTAACAAGAGAAAACATAAAAGACGGCTATGCTCAAGCTATAATCTGCAACAGCGGAAATGCAAACACCTGCAACGCAAACGGCATGGAAATAGCATATGATACCTGTGCTTTGGTTGAAAAGTATACAGGCATAGCAAAAAACGATGTAGTAGTAGCATCAACAGGCGTCATAGGTCAGCAAATGACCATCGAGCCGTTTGCGAACGGCATGGAAGAGCTTGTTGCAGGACTTGGTGACAAGAGCACAGATGCCGCAAACGCAATAATGACGACGGATACCCGTGTAAAAGAAATATCATTCGAGTTTGAGCTTGGCGGTAAGACTTGCCGCATAGGCGGCATTGCAAAGGGCTCGGGTATGATACACCCCAACATGGCAACAATGCTCGTATTCGTAACAACCGATGTTTCAATCTCCCCTGCCATGCTTCAAAAGGCACTTTCAAACGATATTTTGGATACGTTCAACATGGTAAGCGTTGACGGTGATACATCAACAAACGACATGGTCATGGTTTTGGCAAACTCGATGGCTGAAAATACACTTATTGAAAACGAGAACGAGGATTATGAGAAGTTCTGCCAAGCACTTTATGCTGTGAACTCATACCTTTGCAGAATGATAGCACAGGACGGTGAGGGTGCCACAAAGCTTATTACCTGCAATGTCGTTTGTGCCGACACAAAACAATGTGCAAAAATCGTTGCCAAGTCAATAATTTGCTCCTCTCTTTTAAAGGCGGCAATGTTCGGTGCGGACGCAAATTGGGGACGTGTGCTTTGTGCAATAGGTTACAGCGGTGCATCGGTAGACGTTAATAAAATAGATGTTGAGTTTGCTTCAAAAGCAGGCACTGTCGAGGTTTGCAAAAACGGTGCAGGCATTGACTTCTCGGAAGAAAAAGCAAAAGAGGTCTTGAGCGAAGCGGAAATAGAAATAAATGTATCGCTCAATATGGGAAATGAAAAGTCAACGGCTTGGGGCTGCGACCTCACATATGACTATGTAAAAATAAACGGCGATTACAGAACATGATTTAGGAGTAAAAAATAACAATGGAAAATATCAGCACCGCAAAAAGAGCCGAGATATTGATGTGTGCACTGCCGTACATACAGAAGTATTCAAATAAAATAGTTGTTATAAAGTACGGCGGAAACGCCATGATAAACGAAGAATTAAAGCACGCCGTAATGGGCGATATAGCACTTTTGTCCCTCATCAGCGTAAAAGTTGTTCTGGTACACGGTGGCGGTCCCGAAATATCTTCAATGCTCACAAAAGTGGGCAAGAAAAGCGAGTTTGTAAACGG
>JAZNWT010000169.1:0-25357 GCA_045593465.1 Clostridia bacterium | reverse complement strand
TACGGGCAACACGGGCATCATCGTAGGCGGCACGCTTGATAAGAGACTTTCGGACGGCACAGAGGTCAATTATGACCGCTTAATAGAAATCGTAAAATCACACTATTTCAACCGTACCGATGTTTCCGATGCTCTTAATGCACGTGTTGCAAGCAATTTTGACAAAGCACTTTGCACAACCTCCGAGCAGGCGGCTTCGCAGTATCATAATTACAGCATAATAGAACGCGGCTGTAAGTTCAGCATCGGCTCACAGCGTATGTTTGAGGTCTTTGGATATGAATCCCTGCTCCCGGTCTGCGATACCAATCTTACGGACTTCTATAAAAAAGTGCCCTTAAGACTCAAGATGGACAAAAAGCTTTTGCACAATTATCTCAGTCAATACGATAATATAGGCTTCACCCGTTCTTCAGCCACACTTTACGCAAAGGTCGGCGGTGCAATACGAGGAACAACTCTGTTAAGAAAAATAGTACGCAAGATATCGAAGATAACAAAGTATTTCCGCTCAACGAACCGCATTGAAAGCATATTCCCTTTTTTCAAGTATGCAAAGCACGCACTTCGCGGCTCGGAATACTTCACCATAAACTACATACTTGCTCATGACATGATGGAAGATGTAAGAAAACGCATTGCCGAAAAAGATGCGGCAAAAGCGAAGAAAACATTGTCGGTATAATATTGTAAGCAAAAAACGGTTGAAGAAATTTCTTCAACCGTTTTTGTGGAGCTGATGAGCAGATTCGAACTGCCTACCTCTTCATTACCAATGAAGTGCTCTACCGACTGAGCTACATCAGCATATTGCCGTTTTTCTTTATTCTTTTTTTAATTGCTTGCAGCTTACCTTGCACCTCGGGGCGGCTGATAAACATCCGCCCGTCTCAGTCTGAAAACGCAACACTGTTGCCTTTTCTGCCGCTTATACGGCACCGACTTCGACCTCTTCATTACCAATGAAGTGCTCTACCGACTGAGCTACATCAGCATATTTTATTTGCAACATCAAATATTATAGCTAATATTCTTTCGTATTGCAAGTTTAAATTTATCTTGCAAAAAGGGAAGCACCGTTTACCTTTATGTGTTATAATATTGGCATAAAGGAAAGGTGGTTTTTATGGAATTTAAGTATGATACTCAACTTCTCATTGAAGGAACAAATTTGGACGAGAATGCTATAATCGATTATTTCACAAGTAATTTTTCAGGCGACTGTCTTTTAGCAGTCGGTGATGAAGAACTTATTAAAATTCATTATCACACAAACGAGCCTTGGAAAGTGTTGGAGTATTGTTCCTCTCTCGGTGAAATATACGACATTGTAATAGAGGACATGGACAGACAGTCTCGCGGATTGCAGGGCTGACAAAAAGCTATCCGCTCGCATAGCAAGTAATTTTTCATTTTCTCCAAAAGCCTTTTTAGAATGAATAATGAAAAATAGTCGAAAGAACTCCGCACTGCGGAGTTCTTCCCTTGATTATTCACTATTCATTTCTTCTTTATCTCTGCTTACCTATAAAGAAAAGTGCCAAAGTGCCTGGGCCCGAATGTGTGCCGATTACGGGTCCGACATGATTTATTATAATGTTCTGCACATTCATTTTCTCTTTAACTATAGAAGCAAGGTATTCTGCGTCTTCCAAGCAGTCACCGTGGGAGATGAATATTGTCTGCTTTTCGGGTTCTATGGCTGTTTCCTGCATTATTTCCGCCAAACGCTTTATTGAATTACGTCTGCCCTTTGCTTTTTCGACGTTTATCAGCTTGCCGTCATTATCAACGTGCATTACGGGCTTTATCTGCAAAATCGTGCCTGCAAGTGCTGTTGTTGCACTTACTCTGCCGCCACGCTTTAGATGATTAAGGTCATTTACCGTGAACCAATGGCACAAATTCAATTTTATGCTTTCGATATAATCACGGACTTCCTCAATGCTCTTGCCCTTTTTCTTTTCCTGCACAGCATAGTATACAAGCATACCTTCGCCCAAGGATGCCGCTAAGGTGTCAACAGTATATATTTTTCGTTCGGGATACTTTTCTCTCAATTCGGCAGCAGCTTGAACTCCTGCGTTATATGTACTGCTCAATCCGGTTGAAAAACCGAGATAAAGTATGTCTTTTTCCTCTTTGAGAATGGATTCCATAACCGCGACGAACGACTCAATATTTGCTGCAGATGTTGTTCCCATTTTGCCCTCACGGAGCAAATCATAATACTGCGAAAAGCCAATCTCCCTGCCGTCAAGGTAATTTACATACTCTTTGCCTTCTATTATCAAAGAAAGATTGTTTACTTTAAGCTCAAGCTCATTTGCCAATGAAGCAGGCAAATCGCATGAAGAATCAGTAAGAATCACATATTCAGCCATAGTTAAATGATGCCTCCGTTTTTAGTTAACACTGTTCACCTATATATTTTACAACTAAAGCGGCTTTTTGTCAACCTATCCGAGGTCAAATTCACGTTCTATTGTATTTGCTATCTCTTGAATGTTCTTTTCGGTATATTCAAGCTCGCCGTTGTCCATCATAAGTGCCGCACCGTATATAAGCGAGCGTACGATGAATGTTTTTATTATTCTTCTGTCATCACTCATACCCACCGAGCGGCAATATCGGTCTATAACCGTTTTACTGCCGTCCGACAGCTTTGATTTCAGTCTTATCTGCTCGGGTGTAAGTCCGTCATCTTTCAGCATTATTATTGAGCGGAAATGCGGATTTTCAACGAGGAAGCGAATATACTGTATGCTTATTTCAATAAGCTGTTTACGATAGTTGTCAGTACCGTCCTTTTCCACTACTCGCTGCAGTTGCTCGTCCCACTGCTTATTTATATACTCTATAACAGCAATTATAAAATCCTGCTTGCTCTCGAAATGCTTATACGGTGCCGCAGGTGATACTTCGCATTTTTTAGCTATACGTCGCAGCGAAAACTCATTTATGCCTGCAGTTTGTATTTCTTCAATACCTGCAAGTATCAATTTTTCTTTCAGTGTATGTGCTTGAAAAGTGTTTTTTGCTTTTTCTGTCATTTAAAATTACCGTCTGTATGTTTAATATCCGTACATCTAATCAAAAAGGCAGTTTTTAAACTGCCTTTTTTAAAAGCTTTATTCTCTGTTTCTCAGGAAGCTGGGCAAATCAAGATTGCTAAGCTCGGCAGGAGCTGCATCCATGCCCGGAATATCTTTCTTTGTGTAATGAGGCGTTACGTCCTCACCGTCCGATGCGGGAGAATTATATTCGGGAGCCTTTGTTCTCGGTCTGTTCCAGAAATCATTTCTTGCCGTGTTTGAAGGCTCTTTCAATGTTGCCTTAACAACTTCCTTCTCAACGGGAGCCGCTGCAGGCTTTTCCGCTGCAGGCTGTTTAGGTTTCGGGCCGTCAACAACAGGACCTTCAAAGCCCGTTGCAATGACCGTAACACGCAATGTATCACCCATATCGTCGTTGACGCTGGTACCCATGATGATGTTTGCACCGGGATCTGCATATTCCTGAACTATGCTTGCCGCTTCCGTTGTTTCCTTCAAGCTGAGGTTCGGTCCGCCTGTGATGTTGAGCAATATGCCCTTTGCACCGTTGATCGTTGTTTCAAGCAACGGACTTGCAACTGCCTGCTTTGCAGCCTCTACGGCACGCTTGTCGCCCGATGCCATACCGATACCCATATGAGCCATGCCCTTTTCTTTCATGATTGTGCGGACATCGGCAAAGTCAAGGTTGATCATGCCGGGCTGTGTGATAAGATCACTTATGCCCTGAATGCCCTGGCGAAGCACATCGTCTGCAACGGAAAATGCATCCGTTAATGCCATGTTGCCCACTGTATCGATAAGTCTGTCGTTGGGAATTGTGATAAGCGTATCAACGGACTCCTTAAGGCTCATTATACCGTTCATAGCGTTTGCCATACGAACCTTACCTTCAAAGAAGAACGGCTTTGTAACAACGCCTACTGTAAGTATGCCGAGTTCCTTTGCACATGATGCAACTATGGGAGCCGCACCCGTACCTGTACCGCCGCCCATGCCTGCGGTTATAAATACAAGGTCTGCATCCTTCAATGCTTCGATAATAGCCTCACGGCTTTCTTCTGCCGCTTTACGGCCTATTTCGGGGTCTGCACCTGCACCGAGACCTTTTGTAACCTTTTCGCCAATCTGTATTTTCTGGCTTGCCTTTGAAAGATACAATGCCTGCTTGTCCGTATTTACGGAGATAAATTCAACGCCGCGAAGTCCGTACTGTATCATACGGTTAATGGCGTTATTGCCTGCACCGCCTACACCTACTACCTTAAGCTGTGCAAACTGTCCGCTCTCAAAATCCAGTTCAAGTCCTACTGCCATTTTATTCAAGTCCTCCTTATATTAGCTGAAGAAGCTCTTTATCTTTTTTATTATGCCGCCGAATGCATTTTCCTTGGGAAGTGTGCCCTGAAGCTTGCCTGTGTTATCGTCATCGGATGCATGAACAACAAAATCTATTACCGAAAATGCACTTGCATAATTCGGTGATGAAAGCCTTGGCATCCACGGCATACGAACCTTAATAGGCACGCCCAGCTCTCGCTCCATATACTCACAGCTTCCTCTCATGAGCGAAATTCCGCCGCCCGTGAGATATACGGGAACGTCCTCGGTAAGAGTTACTCCCATTTCTTCAAGCGATTGACCTATAAGCTCTGCAAGCTCTTTCGTTCTTTCTTCGACTATATACTGTATAGCCTCATGCTCAACCTTAAAGGCACCCTCTCCGGGTATTCTTATAGTATCTATACTATCCTGATAATCAAGCGAATAAACATATCTGCGTTTTACATTTTCAGCGATAGAATAATCAACCTTCAAACCGAAACTCAAATCGTTTGAAAAATGCCAGCCGCCAACATCAATGGTTTGCAAATCAATAAGTGCGGCATTCTTTATAAGGCTTACATCGGTATGCATTGCACCTACATCAATAAGTACCGCCGTTTTAGCTCTTTCCTCCTCGGGAATTACGAATATTCCCTCAGAAAGCGGTACACCTATGTAAAGGTCTGCATCAAGCCCTATCTTATCCAATGCGGAAGATACCAGCTTTTTAAACTCCGAATCCACAAACAAATGCGACACCGTTGCAGACAGCCTGTCCGCCAAAGCACCCAACGGAACATTGGGAGATGAAACACCGTCCGTCATAAACTCAATGGGTGTGCTGTGCATAAGCTCAAATCCTTCGGGCTTTTTGAACCTGAGTGATGAATTTATGAGTGTTTCCACATCCCTATGGTCGATATGCCTGTTTTCATCCTCTTTGAATGTGACCGTACCTTCATTTAAAACCAATCTTATAAACGGAGCAGGTACGCCAACGCTAAGCTCTTTTACATAGCGTTTTGACTCCTTTTCCGCCTGTTCTATAGCATCTATTATTGCTTCGGCAAACTGCTGTTCATCTGCAAGCACGCCCTGTTTATATCCGCTGTGTTCGGAAACGCCTGCACCGTGCACAACGATGCGTCCCTTTCCGTCAGGACTGCATATTAAGCAGATTATTTTCGAGCTGCCAATATCCAACACCGCAGTGTATTGGCTCATTCTTCCTCCGTCTCAGGTGATTATTCACCCCATGTAATCAGCTCTGCATATATTCCCAAAAGGAACATATTATCCCGAGTATTAGAAATAGGATAACACACTTGTTCATCTTTACGCAACATATTTATGAATAAATTGTTAACATTTTTTATTAGAGTTATACCGTTTTTAATGAGTTTTGCTTTTATTCAACATATTTTTTGCATTTACGGCAAATCAAAAGGACAGCTTTTTATATTTTTCTGTCCTTTTTTATAAAAACGTGCTTTATTAGAGTTTATTCACCGGGTGAATCCGTAAATTGCGGCTCCTCCGTCAAATCATCAGGAGTTTCCGACAAAATCGGTGTGGGCGTCGGTGTGAGTGTGGGTATGGGTGTCGGCGTTGACGGAGGCGAATAAACAGGATCGCCCTGCACGCTTATATCAACAGTACCGTCCGTATATCCGTTTTGATTCAGCCACGGAAGTACCAAAGCAAGCTTTTCAAACTTTTTCTGTGCGTCATCGCTCTGCCCCATATGCACACTTATGCCGCTTTTCATGACCATTTCTATACTCATGGGATTTGATATGTCAAGTGATTTAACCTCATCTTTTATTCCGCTTTGTTTCATTGCATCAAGAATCGAAAGCAAAGTGCGTGCCATAAAGTCGTTTTCATCACCCAAATAGGTACCCACCTTATATCCCGAAGCACCCATGCCCGAAACACTCATTATGTCATTATAGCTTGATGCATCATCTATTGAAAGCACATATCCCGATGCATCTATCACCGCATATGCCGAAACGCTTTGTATAACAGCCGCCGCCGCTCTCTCCGAAACGGTTATGTTCACGGTATTGGGATAGGAACGCTCTACCGTCGAAAACTGAATATACGGGTCACTCTCAATCTGCTTTGCGGCAGTTTTCGTGCTGAAAAACCACATATGGTCACCACTTTCGATTCCCGACAAAGCAATTATCTCCTCATCGGTCTTTCTGACATTGCCCTCAATGTTTACGTTTGCCACTCTAAGCAAAAAGAAGCAAAGCACAAGTATAAGCACAACCGCTACCGCAACGAAAACGACCGCAGACGGTATTTGTGCCTTCTTTTTCTTTTTCTTTTTCCTCTTCTTTTTTGGTTTTGAACTTATCTCGCCTATGACTCTGCCGTTCTTTGCGGCAGTTTCCGCTTTCGGATTGTTTTTTTCAGTACCTTGCTCCTGTATTTCTTCAAACGAAAAATCATCATCGTCCGAAAGGAACCTTTCTCTTTGTGCTTTTGATACTTTGACTGTATCGGCTGCTTTCTTTTTGGAGGTGCCGCTTGCTTGAACGGTCTTTTCCCCGTTATTATCCGTTTTGTGCTGTGTTTCTTCAGCCTTAAAAGGACGAATCGAAGCAAACCTATCCTCGGCGGACAGCACATTATTGCCCACAGGCTTCGGTCTTTTGTTTTTTATATCACTGCTTTTGTTTTTTCTTTCGTCCATCAACTGTTCTTAACCGTTATTCCAAATTTGTATGTCGGGATATGTTGAGCAATATTCCCATCGCCGCAAGGAATATGAAAAGCGACGTTCCCCCTGAACTTATGAACGGAAGCGTCTGCCCCGTGGGCGGAATCGAGCTTGTTGCAACGCCTATGTTTACCGCCACCTGGAAGCCCAAAACCAAAGTTATGCCTGCGGCCAAAAGGCTTCCGAATCTATCCTTGCAATGCATTGCGATGTGTATTCCTCTGTATATCACAAACGCATATGCCGCAATAACCGATACACAGCCTATGAAGCCGAGTTCTTCACCTATTATAGCAAAAATAAAGTCGCTTTCACCGTATGAAAGGAAAAGCATTTTCTGCCTTGAAAAATTGAGCCCCTGCCCGAAAAATCCTCCCGAGCCGAAAGCATACAGTGACTGTATGAGCTGATAACCGTTTTTGAGCGGATCCTTCCACGGGTCTGTAAATATTGTAAGTCTTGCCCATCTGTAGGGTTCAAGCTTTGCCACCAAAAAGAATACCGGAATTGCCGCAAGTAAAAGTATTCCGAGTGTCTTTGGATTTGCACCGCCTATATAGAGCATAACCATGCCCATTATTGCAACGATAACCGCCATGGACATATTGGGCTGTGCAAGTATCCCAACGCAGGTAATTCCGATTATTATAAGCATAGGCAGCGTTCCGTACTTAAAGCTTTTCATTGCATTCGGCTTTTGTGCCATGAATGCCGACATATAAAGAACCAATACGAACTTTGCAAGCTCGGACGGCTGAAACGATAAGGAAAATCCGCCCAAATCCAAAGCAAGCCACCTTTTCGCACCGTTTACTTCTTCGCCAAACGCCAATACAAGTGCCAACAAAACCCAGGTTGTGATCAATGCAGGAAGCTTCAGCTTACGCCAAAACCTGTAATCCAAAAAAGACAGCCCTATCATTGCCGCCAAGCCAAGCCCCATGAAAAGTCCTTGGTTTTTCAGATACTTAAATCCGTCTGCATACTGTTCCTGTGCATAATAATAGCTTGAGGAATAAAGCATAACCAAACCAAAGGCACATATTACGATTATGGCTATGAACAAAAGAAAATCTATTTTCCCGTTTGAAGACTGCTTTTTATTTTCCACAAGCCGCTCCTTAAATGATTTTATAATTTATTGACTATATCCTTAAATATCCTTCCGCGTTCTTCGTAGTCTGAGAACATTCCCCAGCTTGCCGCCGCAGGCGACAAAAGCACCGCATCGCCCTTTTGTGCCATTTTCTCCGCTTCGCTTACCATTTGCGACAAACCACCCTCGCAAACGCTTATATTGGAAAATCCGCTTTTTTTCGCCGCATCGAGTATTGCCGGTGTGTTTATTCCCGATGTTATAACCGCTTTAACTCTGTTACCGAACATTTCAAACAGCGGCAAAAAATCGCTGTGCTTATCATAGTTGCCCACTCCTAAAAGCAGTATGGTCGGTCTTGTCATCGCCTCAACCGCCTTTATCGTTGAGTCGGGATTCGTGCCTTTTGAATCATTTATGTAAAGCACCCCGTCTTTTTCTCTTACAGGCTCTATTCTGTGCTCTACCGCTTCAAAGTTTCTCAAAGCCTCACATACAGCTTCTTTGCTTACGCCCATGCAAAGTGCAAGCAGGGAGGCACACAATGCATTTTGAACATTGTGCATACCCATTATTTTAAGCTCTTGTATGTCTATAAGTTCGGTATCCGTGCCATCTGTTCGCCAAATCATTTTACCGTTTCTGACGAACGCACCCTCGCTTACTTCTTTTTGAGTTGAAAACCACAAAACCTTTGCTTTTGTGAGCTTTTGCATATTGCGGACTGTTTCGTCGTCATAATTCAGTACCGCATAATCCTCTTCCGTCTGATTTTCAAACACACGGCATTTTGCCGCAATGTAGTTTTCCATCTTGTTTTCAAAACGGTTGAGATGGTCTTCCGTTATATTGAGCATTGCCGCCGCATTCGCCCTGAATGTTTCTATACTTTCAAGCTGAAGTGCCGCAACCTCCGCAACCACCGTATCACCTTTTTGGATTTCGTTTGAATGTTCGGATATGGGATCGCCTATATTGCCGAGAACAAAAGTTTTTTCGCCTGCCGTCTTGAATATTTCACCCGTAAGCGAAGTGGTTGTAGTTTTTCCGTTCGTGCCGCTTATGCAAACAAAGCGTGAGCCACACTCTGCATAACGATAGCCTATTTCTATTTCTCCGACGACTTCAATACCACGCTTCTTCGCTTCCTTTGCAAAAGGTGCAAATATAGGGATAACGGGGCTTAAAACCAGCAAATCAACACCGTCAAGCAAATTTATCGGCTCTTCGCCCAAGGCATTTATATACTCTATGCCCTCAAGTGCTTCAAAAAGACCGTCTATCTCGCTTTTCATGTCGTTTATTATTACACGAAAGCCACGACTTGCCAAAAGCTTTGCGGTGCTTATGCCGCTTCTTGCCATGCCGACAATCAATGCCGTCCTTTGTTCCATAAATCCTCCGTCGAGCGGATAACCGTTCATAATAATATATAAAAACTACTTATTGGTTAAAAAAAGCCGTTCAATGTATCGGGCGGCAGAGTCCAAATTAACTGCTCATTTAGTTCAAGGAGCTTGAGAGAACAGAGCCGCTGCTCTCTCTCAAACGCCTTGACCCCCACAGTGTGTGCCATGCCAAGCGCCTATTTTTCACGGCACCACACTTTCCATTGAACGGCATACAAAACTTTTTAAGCCTTACCTTTATTCTTCTAATCTTTATACATAAGCCAAAAGGCAGATAAGGCAAAGAAATACCGTTGTTATCATATAGCCTGAAACTATACGTGTTTCCGAATGGCCCAAAAGCTCAAAATGATGATGCAGCGGAGCCATTTTAAATATACGCTTCTTTCTGAGCTTATATGAGCCCACCTGCAATATGGACGAAACCGAACTTGCAACAAAGCAACCGCCCATTATAACAAGCAGGAACGGTGAGCGGCTGAAAACAGCCATTGCCGAAATCGCACCGCCGAGTGCCAATGAGCCGGTATCGCCCATAAACACTCTTGCAGGGTAGGAATTATACTTCAAAAATCCCATACAGCCGCCTGCAAGTGCCGCCGCAAAAGCCGCCATGGACTTTAATTCCGCAGCATACTGTACCTGACTTGCTTGTCCCATATCCGTCGGATTGATTGCCGCCGCCGAAAGATATATGAAGATTACTGCCATTGTAACGGCATATACCAAGCTGACGGTAGATGCCAAGCCGTCAAGTCCGTCCGTAAGGTTCACGCTGTTGACCGTTGCTATGACGAGGAACATTACAAACGGTATATACATAATACCCATGTCCCATTCAACATCAAAAAACGGAAGGTAGACCGTTGAGCCTATGAACTCGCTGTTATATGCGTAGAGTGCCAAAACAAGTGCCACACCGAACTGTGCGATTATCTTTTGATAGCCTCTAAGCCCTACCGTATTTTTGAACCTGACCTTTAAAAAGTCGTCCAAAAAGCCTATAAGTCCGCAAGCAAGCGTAACTAAAAGTGCCGCTATTGCAAGCGAAGAAGAGCCTTCTTTGAATATAAGCACCGCAACGGGAATACTTATTAAAAACATTATTCCGCCCATTGTAGGCGTTCCTGCCTTTGAAAGATGGGACTTTGGACCGTCACTTCTTTCGGACTGTCCGAATTTCAGCCGTTTCAAAAGCGGTATCATCATCGGTCCGAGTGCCATGCACACCGCCGCCGATAAAAGCAATGCAAAAATTACATTCTTCATAATCTATATGCCAATCACTGTGCGAGCAGCTCTGCAACTATTTCTTTTTCGTCGAAATGATATTTGCCGCCGCCCATCTCCTGATAATTTTCATGGCCCTTTCCTGCAAGTATTATTACGTCGTCCTTCTGTGCACTTGCAAGTGCAAATGCAATAGCTTCGCGACGGTTTTCTATGACCGCATATTCACAAGCCGATTTTTTAACGCCTTCCACGATCTCGTTTATTATAGCCATCGGCTCTTCACTTCTCGGATTATCGGAAGTGACTATTACAAAGTCCGAATATCTGCCGGCTATCTCGCCCATTATGGGACGTTTTGCCTGATCTCTGTCACCGCCGCAGCCAAAGAGCGTAACAACTCTTCCCTTTGCAAATTCCGAAACGGTCTTTATTACATTTTCAAGTGCATCGGGGGTATGAGCATAGTCAAGCAATACCGAGAATCCCCTGTTGCCCGTGTCCAAAGGCTCCAATCGTCCCGAAACCGACGCCATGCCCTCAAGCCCTATCTTTATCTCGTCCATATCGAAGCCGAGTATAAGTGCAACCGCCGCACTGCCCAATGCGTTGAACACGCTGAAAAGTCCGGGCGTTGATATAGACATATGTGCATTACCCTTTTGTGTGTGCATATCAAACTGTACGCCCGAAGTGGTGATCTCTATTTCGGTTGCATACACATTCGATTTTTCGCAAACGCCGAACGTCATTATCGGCACTTCCAAGCCCTCGCTTATAGCACCTGCGTTTACATCGTCCTTATTTATTACAGCTGCCTTGCAGACCTTAAACAAAAGTTTTTTCGCCGCAAGATAACGTTCAAATGTCTTATGATAATCCAAATGGTCCTGAGTTAAGTTTGTAAACTCGGCAACATCGAACTCTATACCGTATACACGCTTCTGGTCGAGCGAGTGCGAGGATACTTCCATTACGACGATATCAACACCCTCATCTTTCATAAGACGCAATATCCTGTGCAAATCGACGCTTTCGGGAGTAGTCCTTTCAGTGTCTATTATCTCGTCGCCTATCATATTGCGGATAGTGCCTATAAGACCGACCTTTTTTCCTGCCGCTTCAGCTATTGCTTTGAGCATATATGTCGTGCTGGTCTTGCCGTTTGTTCCCGTAATACCGACCATCGTCATTTCCTTTGACGGATTGCCGTAAAACTCGGAAGCGGCAAGTGCCATTGCTTTTCTTGAATCCTTAACCACTATCTGCGGAATATTCACATCATCAATAACTCTTTCAACCAAAAGTGCCGCCGCACCCTGCTGTTCAGCCTGCTTTGCGTATTTATGACCGTCTGCAACAGTACCCACTATACAGCAGAAAAGGTCACCCTTTTCAACCTTACGTGAGTTGTACTGCAAAGAGTTTATGTTCACATCATCGCCGTAGCGAGTATGCTTTATATTTGCGAAAAGCTGCGATAAAAGCATCTTTGTTAGCCTCCGATTATTGCTTCGAATTATCAGTTCGCAGTTGAGAATTCAACCAAAATCTGCGAACCCATCTCAACTTCTTCTCCTGCCGCAGGACTTTGCCTTATTGCTTCCCCCGATTGGTCTATCGGGTCTATCAGTATTGAAAGTCCGTATTTTTTCAGTTCATCGCTTGCCTGCAAGCGTGTCATACCCAAAACATCGGGCACTTCAACCATTATATCCGTACCATCGGCTTCGGCAGTCGTTTGTGCAGTATACAAAAGCACCTGCGAGCCTACAACCGCCGTTTCGCCTGCATAGGGCAGTTGTGCTATAACTGCGTCCTCCGCCTGATAAACAGCCTCAAAGCCTGCTTCCTCAAGTTTTTCTGCCGCTTCGCTTACACTTAAGCCCACCACATCGGGAACCTGAGCCGTTTTCTCCGTTAACTTTGGCGTGTAGCCATAGTAGTAAAGCGTTTCCTCAAGCACCTGTTTTACAAAAGGTGCGGCAACCGTGCTTCCGAATATTGTACCCACCTTGGGTTCATCCACCAATATGAGGCAGACGAACTCGGGATCATCTGCAGGAGCAAAACCTATAAATGAAGCTATAAGCTTACCGTCTGCAATGGCACCGTTTTCATACTTCTGTGCCGTACCCGTTTTTCCGCCCACGCGGAAGCCCTCTATCTGTGCATTCTTGCCGCTGCCCTCCGAAACGACACTTTCAAGTATTTCCCGTACCTTACTTGAGGTTTCTTCGCTTATTACGCGGCGAACCACTGTTGGCCTGTTCTCAACAATTATTTCTCCGTCCTGCGATACTACCTGCTTTACAACATAGGGCTGAAGCAGATTTCCGCCGTTGACCGCCGCACTTACTGCAGTTGCAAGCTGTATCGGCGTTACCGCAATGCTTTGACCGAAGCCTATTCTTGCAAGCGTATTGTCGTTAACATATTTTTCGTTGGTAACTATGCCCAAGGATTCGCTTGCAATACCGCTTCCCGTGCTTGAACCCAAACCGAAAGCATAAAGGTAATCGTAAAATGTTTCCCTGCCCATTCTAAGAGCCATTCTCATGAAGGCAGGATTGCAGGAATTCTGTGCCGCCTTTGCAAGTGACTGTCCGCCGCCATGGCCGCCGCTCTTCCAGCATTTTATCGTTTCCCCGTTTACAACATAGTAGCCGGGACAATCAAACGTAGTCGAATCGCTCACGGCATTACTGTCTATCGCCGCACTCAATGTGAGTATCTTGAATGTTGAACCCGGCTCATACGCATCTGCCACGATGCGGTTTCTCGAAAGCGAGTTCAAGAGCGTAATGTCGGAACGGGGGGGTTCGTTGGGATCGTAATCCGGCTGTGTGGATATAGCCACGATCTCTCCCGTCTTACAGTTCATTATTATGCCCTGTGCCGACGCAGCATTGTTTATTTCAAGTGCTTCCTCCAATGCCTTTTCCATAAAAGATTGGATAGCACTGTTTGTTGTCAAAACCAAATCACACCCGTCAATGGGGTTTATTACTTCCTGTATACCGTATGCAAGCGAGTTGCTTCTTCCGTCAATCTCGCTTACCATTCTTCCGTCTTCGCCTTTGAGGTATTTATCATACTTCTGTTCAAGCCCCGACTGACCGACGTTATCAACCGTCGTAAAGCCCAGGAGCTGCGAAAACAGTTCGCCGTTGGGATAATAGCGTTTTGTATCTATTCCCGTGCCTACACCGCTTCCAAGCTTCAAAGCGATCATTTTATCCACCGTGTCACGCTCGACCTTGCGTTTAAGCACTATTTCGTTCTTTTTCGTATCGCTTACTTTTTCAAGTACCGATTCGTAATCCATGTCAAGGAGCTCCGAAAGCTCTGTTGCAATTCTTGCTCTCTCTGCCGCCTTTATGGAATTAGGCCACAAAAGTATTTTATATGTTGTTCCGCTCTGTGCAAGTATTACGCCGTTTGCGTCCGTTATTTTTCCTCTTGCGGCAGTAAGCGAAGTATCACGAGTCCACTGTGAAAGTGCTTTTTGCTGTAATTCCTCTGCCTGTATTATCTGAATCCAAAACAAACGGATGATAAGCATGAAAAATATCACACCCACAAATATACCTGCATGAAGCAGCCTTTTTTTATGTGTCACGGTTGGTTTACCCATTCATTTACCTCTCCAAATGACGGGACAGCATCCGCTTTCACCCGTTTTAGTCCAGACTTACCACCTGCTCCTCCGTGGGATATCCCATACCTGCATTGAGTGCCGCTTCCCTTGCCGCCTCAATGCTTACGGAAGTGTTGAGCTTAACATTGAGCATTTCTATTTCCTGCTCGATAGCCGTTATATTGTCCTTCATCTCATTTATCGCCGAATACGATTCATTTATCGCCGCATAACGCATCACCACAAAAAGCACCACCGCGGCGACGGCAGCTACCGCACTCATCGAAATAACAGCTCTTTTAAACTGCGGCTTCGCTTTAACAAATGCACTTGTTTTCTGCTTCTGTTTCTGTTTTGTTTGATTGCCGCCGCTTTGCTCATGCTCCCTTCTTTGGGGCTCTGCCACAGCAGTTGAGCTGCGTGAGTATGAATACACCCTTGTCGGTGCATATTCATATATATCGTTTTTCTTAGCTGTTACTGCCATCTTATTCAACTTCTCTTTCGTTTATAACTTTTATACTGCTTACAGCTTCTGTATTGCCCTCAGTTTTGCACTTCTGGCTCTTGGATTCAGCTCATTTTCTTCGTCGCTTGCAATCAGCGGCTTTTTTGTTATTATGCTTGCTTCCCTGACTGCACCGCAGGTGCATATCGGAGCCTTAGGATCGCAAGTGCAGGGATTTTCAAGCTTTTTGAACACCTGCTTAACTATTCTGTCTTCCAAGCTGTGGAATGTTATCACCGCAAGCACGCCTTTGCTTTTCAAAAGCGAAAATGCATCTTCCATGGCACGTGATAAACCGTCAAGCTCACCGTTTACTTCAATTCGTATTGCCTGAAATGTTCTTCTTGCAGGGTGCGTTCCTTCCCATCTTGACTGCACGGGGACTGCCGATTTTATTATTTCGGCAAGCTCACAGGTGCTTTGTATGGGCTTGTTTGTTCTTGCTCGCACTATTGCATTTGCAATGCGTGAGGCATATCTTTCCTCACCGTAGTTTTTTATGATTATGAACAGCTTTTCACTGTCATATCCGTTTACCACATCATAGGCACTGAATGCCGCATCGGTATCCATTCTCATATCAAGCGGTGCATCGTGGTGGTATGAAAATCCTCTGTCCGCCGTATCAAGCTGATGTGATGAAACACCGAGATCCATCAGTATTCCGTCTGCCTTTTCAACGCCTTTAGCATAAAGCAATTGCCTCATATCAAAGAAATTGCCCTTTATGCTTTCAAACATATTCCCGAATACTTCAAGCCTTTTCCCTGCTGCAGCAAGTGCCGCATTGTCACGGTCTATTCCATAATGTTTTGAACCTTCGGGAAGCTGTTTCAATATTGCTTCACTGTGTCCGCCGCCACCCAAAGTACCGTCAACAAACACGCCGCCGCGAGAGGGCTTTAAAAGCTCCAAAACTTCATTAAGCATTATGGGGATATGCGAAAATTCCGTCATATTCCAAGGCCCATCAGATGCTGCCATACATCATCGCCTGCATCTGCTTCCCTTAAGCAGTATTCTTTCCAACGCTCACCGCTCCAAATTTCTATGCGGTTGCCCATACCGACAAGCACTGCTTCTTTATCTATCTCGGCATAATTGCGTAATGCAGCCGAAAGAAGTATTCTGCCCTGCTTGTCCGCCTCGCAGTCACAGGCAGTTGCAAGCAGTCCACGCAATGTTCTTTGTGCCGTAACGTCACTCATTGCAACCGTTTTGAACTTTGCAAGCATTTCCTCCCATGAGGAAAGCGACATACAGGTTAAGCATTTATCTTCATTACTGCCCGTGATACCACGCATAACGACCACTGTTGTGCCAAGGTCTTCTCTCCATTTTGCAGGTATGAACACTCTGCCTTTTGCATCGACCGCGTGCTCATATGAACTTACCAGCAAAGTGCTCACCTCCTTTTGGATATACTCCACCTAAATGGATACGTATGTATTATACACCACTTCGCAACACTTGTCACCACTTTTATGAATATTTTATTAAAAAATCGTTTTTTTCTTTCCTTTTTCAAAAAACTTGTTCTCAATGACATTTTTCGCTCACAAAGCAAGCAAATTCGCACACAAAAAAAACACCCTGAGAAATTTTCTCAAGATGTTTCACCCTTATATTATATTTGATTTAAAATTCGGTTATCAGTTTCGGTTTGAAATCCAAGTGGTCTGCCGAGCAAAGCGTATATTCCACGCCGTTTCTCACGCCTTCAAACGCATTTCTGCACGATTTTCCGTGAAGATGTGCATATACCACGTGTTCAACATTAAAGCTTTCAAAAAGCTCGGTAAACTTTGACGGCTGATGCTTTTCGTTAAACGGTGGAAAATGGAGCATTCCCACTATAGGTTGACCGTCTTTTGCTTTTTTGAGCGACATTTCAAGACGCATTGCCTCACGAAGATATATCTTGCCGTCCGCTTCCGCCTTAAATGCAGTATTGCCCTCACACAGCCAGCCACGGCTTCCGCAAAACGAAATTCCGTCTATTTCTATGCAGTCATTCTGCAAAGCATACATTCCGTCGGGCAAAATCTCTCTGAGCTTTGTAAGCGAGCTCCACCAATAGTCATGATTTCCCCTCATAATAATCTTGATGCCGCAAAGCTTCGATATTGATACTATATCCTCCAAAGCATCTTCAAAATGCATCGCCCAGCTTATATCGCCCGGAATCAGCACAACATCTTTTTCTCCGACTTTAGAGCTCCAATCATCACAAATGCGTTCAAAATGATTATCCCACTTTGAGCCGAATACATTCATGGGCTTATCATCATTGCCCGGCAAGTGAAGGTCACCAATCGCAAAAACCTTCATTTATTACCTTCTTCTGCTCGCAAATTGATTATTCGTTGTAAGAATCGTCTTCATCGTCGAACTCATCGTCAGACATGTCTCCACCGAATTCGCTTTCTATTTCTTCAAGCTCGGTCTCGGGAATCTCGTCATCGCGTGAAACGGGAATATCCATATCGTCAAGCTCAACGGAATCTATATCCAGCGATACCGTATCTTCATCATCACCCGAAGACTCGGCAAGCTTTTCCTGACGCATTGCTTCCCGCAAGCAAACACTGCAATATTCCGAGCCCTTTACAGTTTCATTTTCACCGCATTCGATGCAGATTGTTACCGTTTCTTCAACCTCTGCTTCGCCCTTGATATCTCTTTTGCAAACGTTGCAATAACTCTCTTCCGTAGTGATGTAATTAAGCTCACATCTCGGGCATTTTTTTAAAGCCATAAACTCCCCCTGAACAATTCTATATAAATGACAATTCAATATTATGCAAATGCTATTCCATTATGTCAATAGTTGTTTCGCTTTTAATGCAAATTTTTCTTTCTTCGGCAACAATATCGCCCATTCTTTTGATAAGCTCGTCCCTGCCCTGCTTGTTTTCGGACGAAAACGGGACTGCAAACGGAGGTGCTCCCAAAAGCTTTGCGGCACTGTTCGCGGCGGCTGTGCGTTTGCTTTTCGCTATTTTATCCGCCTTGGTTGCAACCAGGGTGAACGGAACGCCGTAGTAAAGTATCCAACGGAACATGAGCTTGTCTTCCTCGGTTGGCGGATGACGTATATCCAAAAGCATAAATATATGAGACAGTCTGCCCGATGAAAGATAGCTTTCTATAAGGTTGCCCCAGCTTTTCTGCTCCGTCTTTGAAGCCTTTGCAAAGCCGTAGCCCGGAAGATCCACTATATAAAACTCACTGTTTACCTTGAAAAAGTTTATGAGGCGTGTTTTCCCCGGAGTAGATGAAGTACGTGCAAGCTTTGAATTGTTGCACAGGCAATTTATAAGGCTGGACTTCCCCACATTGGATTTTCCGACCATAGCTATTTCGGCACCGCATTGCTCGGGATATTTTCCTCCCAAGCCGGTACTTGTTTCAAACACTGCTTTTTTTATAGTAAATTCACTCATATTCATGAATTTTAACAATATACATCTTCCCCGTCAAGACGTATATTTTTGTTGTTTGTTTTTTCAGTCCTTTTCACGCCCGAGTTCTCGCAAAACGCTATGCTCATGACCTCTTTTAAGTCTTTTACCGCAATTATTTCCGTTCCCTCATCGCTGTAGCGTGAAAAACCGTCCTCCCATGATTCATAAGGAATAACAACCTTCTTTGCTCCTGCCTTTTGTGCCGCTTCTATTTTTTCCGGTACTCCTCCAACGCATTTTATCTCGCCGTGCGGAGTGATTTCTCCCGTAAATGCCGTAAGCTTTGCCACCTGCCGTCCCGATAAAGCACTCATAAGTGCAACCGCAAACGCAATCCCCGCACTCGGTCCGTCAACGGGTATTCCGCCCGGCACATTGAACGCAATATCGCAATTTCTGCAATCTATGCCGAAACGCTTCAAAAATGACCAGCGTACATTTTCAACGCTTGCCCTGACCGTGCTTTTTCTGCGTATTGTCCGTGACTGAAGCTGTATTTCTTCCTCTTCCGCCATTCCGTCAAGAATTATTTTCCCGATTCCGTTTCCGCATTTTGCAACCGAGCATTCAACCTCTATTATCACACCTGTTCCGCACGATGTAACGCCCAGCCCCGTGCAAGCTCCGACAGGCATCGGTTCTTTCATTTTCTGCGGCATACGTCTGCTTCTTCTGCAAACATTCGCAACCCATTCTATATCTTCCTCGGTTATCTTTCTTCTGTCTTCGTTTATCGCAGCACTTCCTGCCATCTGTATCATGTTAACGGCATCACGTCCCGAAGCGGAATACTGGGCACACAGCATTGCCGCACTGTCCGATACCGTGCAGTCCATCTTTTTTGACGCCTCCTTGGTTATTGTAAATAATTCGTCCACCGTCAAAGCTCTGAAAAACAGTTCAACGCATCTTGACCTAAGTGCGGCAGGCATTTCTTCGGGAGGTCTTGTTGTTGCACCCACAAGTCTGAAATCCGCAGGCAAACCGTTTGCAAAAATATCATGTATATGTGCAGGTATATTCTGATTATCCTTTGAATAATACGCACTTTCGAAATATACTTTTCTGTCCTCCAAAACTTTCAAAAGCTTATTCATCTGCATGGGGTGCAATTCGCCTATCTCATCAAGAAAAAGCACTCCGCAATGTGCCTTTGTAACCGCTCCTGCCTTCGGCTGCGGTACTCCGTTTGAGCCCAGGCTTCCTGCACCCTGATATATCGGATCATGCACCGAGCCGATGAGCGGATCGGCTATTGAGCGTTCATCAAAGCGAATGCAGGTTGAATCCATTTCCACGAACTGAGAATTTTCATCAAACGGTGACAGCTTGCTTTTTTTGGCTTCCTCAAGCACCAAGCGTGCAGCACAGGTTTTCCCCACTCCCGGAGGTCCGTATATCAACACGTGCTGCGGATTACCTGAACATATTGCCGCCCTCAATGCACGTATTCCGTCCTCCTGCCCTATTATGTCGCTCATTTTCTTTGGACGTGATTTTTCACTTAAGGGCACACTTAAAGAACGTGCACGCATTTTGCAAAGCTCACGAAGCTGTGCACTTTCTCCGTTTATCACCGTTTTGCCGTTTTCTACTCTTTCATTCTTTTTCTTTTTTAATATGCTCATTGCAGAAACTCCCGTGTTTACTGTTTTAAACGAAATATCCGTCCTATGTAGTATGCCTTTATCAACAAAACCTAAACACTGTTTCTCGGTTTTTTACGGCTCAATTATCATAAAAAGTAAAGCGGAAAACAGAATTTTTTCTTTCAGGCAAAAACTGTTATCTCGAAAAAGTCCCGTCCGGACTTTTTCGACACAATAAAAGGAAGTCAAAAGACTTCCTTTGTGAAGATATTCTTTATATCTTTATGATACTCCGTTTTCAGACAGAAGCGGTGTTTCTTCAACCAAGCGATATACAGGTTCACCGACTTTGTTTATAACGTCCTTTGTTATGCGGCATGCCGCAACATCACTTCTTGACGGTATCTCGAACATTATCTTGAGCATTGCATCTTCAAGTATTGCTCGAAGCCCTCTTGCACCCGTGTTTCTCTCTATCGCTTTTTTTGCAACCTCAACCAAAGCTTCCCTGTCAAACTCAAGCTCCACGCCGTCCATTTCAAAAAGGCGTTTATACTGCTTTGCAAGTGCATTCTTAGGCTCTGTGAGTATGCTTACAAGTGCATTCTCGTCAAGCTGATTAAGCGTTACGATTATGGGAACACGGCCGACAAATTCGGGGATAAGACCGAATTTCAAAAGGTCTTCGGGCAATATGTTCTTCAAGATTGCACCGATATCCTTTATCTTCTGCGACTGTACCTCTGCACCAAAGCCCATAAGCTTCTTTCCCGTACGTTTGGATATTATATCCTCGATTCCGGAAAATGCACCGCCGCATATGAACAATACGTTCTTTGTATCTATCTGTATAAATTCCTGATGCGGATGCTTTCTGCCGCCCTGGGGAGGAACGGAAGCAACGGTACCTTCTATTATTTTCAAAAGTGCCTGCTGAACACCCTCGCCGCTTACATCCCTTGTTATCGAGGGATTCTCGCACTTTCTTGCTATCTTGTCGATTTCATCAATGTAGATTATACCCTTTTCGGCACGCTCCACATCATAATCCGCAGCCTGTATAAGCTTTAACAGTATGTTTTCAACATCTTCACCGACATAGCCTGCTTCCGTGAGCGATGTAGCATCTGCAACAGCAAACGGCACGTTAAGTATCTTTGCCAATGTTTCCGCAAGTATCGTTTTACCGCTTCCTGTGGGACCAAGCATTACAACATTGCTCTTTTGAAGCTCTACATCGTCTTTTTTAGGTTCTGAATATATACGCTTGTAATGATTGTATACAGCAACCGCCAATGCGTGCTTTGCATCGTCCTGACCGACAACATACTGATCGAGTATATCAACGATTTCTCTGGGCTTGGGAATATCGGCATTTATGACTTCCTGCACTTCTTCAAGGTCATCATCTATTATTTCCTGACATAATTCTATGCATTCCGTGCATATATACACACCCGGGCCCGCTATTATACGCTGAACCTCATCCTGTGACTTGCCGCAGAAAGAACACTTTACAGCGGCTTTATCGTCAACATGTTTGGGCATTATTTTACCTCCTTGGGGGTACTATTTCATCTATTATGCCGTAGTTTTTCGCTTCATCGGCACTCATGTAATTATCACGCTCGGTATCAAGCTTTATCTTTTCAATGGGCTGACCGGTACGCTGCGAAAGTATCGAATTGAGCTTATCCTTTATTTTGAGAAGCTGTTCTGCCTGAATGGCAACATCGGTCGCCTGGCCTCTTGCACCGCCGAGCGGCTGATGTATCATTATTTCGGCATTGGGAAGTGCACGTCTTTTCCCCTTTGCACCTGCCGCCAGCAGGAATGCACCCATGCTTGCCGCCATGCCAACGCATATTGTGGAGACCTCGCACTTTAGATACTGCATGGTATCATATATAGCCATACCTGCAGTAACACTTCCGCCGGGGCTGTTGATATACAGACTTATATCTTTATCGGGATCATCCGCTTCCAGGAAAAGCATCTGTGCCACAACAAGGTCTGCATCATCGTCCCTTATCTCACCGCTAAGGAATATTATGCGATCCTTTAATAATCTTGAATAGATATCGTATGATCTCTCACCACGGTTCGTCTGTTCAACAACCATCGGTATCAAACTGCTCATAATCTTCCTCCTGTTTATTTAAAGTAATTGGTTATTCTTCTTCCTTTTTTTCGGCTGCTTTCTTTGTTGTTTTCTTTGCCGTTGTCTTCTTTTCTTCGCCTTCAGCTTCTTCTGTCTTTTCAGCCTTAGCCTTTGAAGCACACTTTCTTGTTGTCTTCTTCTCTTCAGACTTTTCTTCGTCCTCTGCCTTTGCAGCAGCCTTCTTTGCCGTTGTCTTCTTTGCGGCTGTCTTCTTTTCGCTTTCTTCAACCGCACTGTCCGTCAAGAGCTTGATCGTCTTGTCGTTTACTATCTGGTCTGCAAAGTAAAGCTTATCCTCCTCGGAAAGGTTTGCTATGAACTTCTCTGCATATTCTTCACCAAAACGCTCAGAATATGCCTTTATTGCTTCATCAATTTCTTCTTCGCTTGCTTCAATACCCTCTGCCTTTGCGATTGCATCTATAACGAGCTGTGATTTTACTCTTATTTCAGCCTCGCCCTTGAAGCTTTCGCGAAGTGCTTCCATTGTGCTGCCCGTGAACTTTACATAATCCTCAATGCTCATGCCCTGTGCACTCAAGCGATAGCTTATATCCTGAATCATGTAGTCTATCTGGCTCTGTACCATAACATCGGGAATGACTACCTTGGCATTTTCGGTTGCTGTCTTTATAACGTCGTTTATCTTGGCTTCTTCAGCTTCTCTCTTTAAACCCTCTTCAAGCTCCTTCTTCTTGCCTTCCTTAAGCTCTGCTACCGTATCAAACTCGGATACATCCTTTGCAAACTCATCATCAAGCTCGGGAAGCTCTTTTGTCTGTATAGCCAATACCTTGCAGGCAAAAACAGCTTCCTTACCTGCAAGCTCCTCTGCATGATACTGTTCGGGGAATGTTACAACAACATCCTTTTCCTCGCCGACGTTTACGCCTATAAGCTGTTCTTCAAAGCCGGGGATAAATGTGCCCGAACCTATTGTGAGCTGCTGATCTTCCGCTGTGCCGCCGTCAAACTTAACGCCGTCTACACTGCCTGAATAGTTAAGGCGGATCATGTCGCCGTTCTCAACCGCTCTGCCTTCAACATCAACATATCTTGCGATCTTCTCACGCTCTCTCTGGATTTCAGCGTCTATCATATCGTCCGTAACATTATACTCACGCTTTGCAACTTTTATCCCCTTATATTCGCCAAGCTCAACTTCGGGACGTACTGCAACCTCAACCGTGAATACCAACGGCTTGTCCTTGCCGATTTCCTCAATGCCGATCTCGGGACGGCCTATGGGTGAAATGCCCGTTTCCTCGATTGCATTCCTGTATGCTTCGGGATATACGATTTCAAACGCTTCATCAAAGAATGCAAAATCGCCGTATGCATTCTCTATCATTTTACGCGGAGCTTTTCCCTTACGGAAGCCGGGAACATTGAATTTGCCCCTCGTCTTCAAATAGGCCTTCTGTGTTGCCTCTTCAAATGCCTCTGCCGTCACCTCAATAGTGAGCTTTACCTTACTTCCGTCAAGTTTCTCCATTGTTGCCATTTTATCTTTCCTCCAAAAATAATAAACATACCAAGGGCGGTATGCAGACCGCCGACATATTATAATACCACGGAAGAAAAAGTATTGCAATACAGAACTTCTGCTATAATAAGCAACTTATTTAATTGAACATCAAGCACACAGTATCGCCGAATTGAATAGTATACATCAACTATAACAGTATTGGAGGAATAAACCGTGTATACAAACAACCATCGTTGCAGGAACTGCCGCACATTGAATATGCCGTGCAGAACTGCCGCAAATACCACGATAACAGCCGGAGAAGGCTGTATGAGCGATTGTGCAAAATCAGGTTTCATCTGCGGAATGAAACAAACTCTTGCACAGGTAGAAAGCCCGATTCAGGAATACCGCACCGGCTTGTGCCCCTGCACCGCACTTCAAAGAGGCACATATTTCCCGGAGCTGGTTAAATAGAAAGGAAGGCATACCATGACAAACAATACGGAATTCACAGAATGTGCTCTCAGAAACAAAATAAAAGAGATGCAATTCGTGTGTGTTGAGCTTAATTTGTACCTTGACACACACCCCACCGATGCCGCCGCACGGGCAGACTACCTTTGTTTTGGCAAAAAGCTCCGTGCCTTGATAGACAAATACGCACAGCTCTACGGTCCGCTTCAAAACTTCGGACACACACCCACAAGTACGGGCTGCTATGTAATGAGCGATTGGCCCTGGCAGTAATATAGGAGGAAATCAATTATGTGGATATATCAAAAAACGCTTGAATTCCCTGTAAACATTTCAAAACCCAACCTCAAGATGGCAAAAGCACTCATGGCACAGTACGGCGGCCCCGACAGCGAGCTTGCCGCAGGCGTACGCTACCTCACCCAACGCTTCTCCATGCCCGACAACCGAGTAAAGGCAACAGTAAACGATATCGGAACGGAAGAAATCGCACATTGGGAAATGATCGGAACAATGATTCACCAGTGCATGAGAAACGCTTCCCTTTGCGATATAAAAGAATCGGGACTCTTGGGTTATTACACCATTCACGGCAAAGCGGTTTTCCCCGCAGATCCCAACGGCGTACCGTTCATGGCATCCTATATCCAGGCAACGGGCGACCCGATAGCCGATATTACCGAGGACATGGCAGCAGAGCAGAAAGCCCGTGCAACGTATGAACACCTCATGCAGTTAACCGACGATCCCGAGCTTTTGAATCCGTTAAGATTCCTGCGTGAACGTGAGATAGTACACTTCCAGCGTTTCGGCGAATGCTTGGAAATACTCAAGAGCATTGAAGCCAAATGCCCCTCTCGCCTTGATTATTCCCGTATGGGTACATTTAAACATTGCCCCGAAAACAACCGCAATAACTAAACAATCAAGTCAACAAATTATCCGCACCCGTGTTTTATGGGTGCGGATTTGTTTTTTAGTATTTTAATTCGTGTCTTTATTTTAGTTGAATATCTCCCATTCGCCGTAACGCTTTCCGCCCACACGGCGAATTATGTTATTTTCTTTTAACTGTGCAATTTCACGTTTTACCGTTCTTAATGACTTGCCCGTTTTTTGCACCAATTCGGTCTGTGTAATTTTAGAGTTTTGAGTTATCAAGCCGAGGATTGAATTCTCCTCCAAAGTGC
Source organism: Clostridia bacterium (assembly GCA_045593465.1). Taxonomy (GTDB): domain Bacteria; phylum Bacillota; class Clostridia; order Christensenellales; family CAG-138; genus RGIG3096. The sequence goes on along the minus strand of JAZNWT010000169.1, from coordinate 6 downwards.
CACTTT
>JAZNWT010000168.1:0-2157 GCA_045593465.1 Clostridia bacterium | reverse complement strand
ACTTTGTTACAACTGACAGTGATTCTTACACATCAGCTCCTGCTGCAACTACAGCTCCCACAACTACAGCTACTCCCGATGAAAATGTTCCCTCCGGCTACGTTTCCATCAACCAGATAGCAACAGCAATGACATCTGCTTATGCAACATTTGAGTCAACGGATAAGTTCCCGACAACATTGACAGTCGGTGCTTCCACAGGCTTGAATCAGGCAACATACTTTGCTCTTGCTTCAAAGGCACTTGTTGCTATAAACCAAGGCAGCACAGCAAACATCAAGGTAACAACTTATAAGAACCCTGAATATCCTTCAAGATTTGACACATTCAACACGGAAACGATCTCGAAGGCTGCAGTTCTCTACATTGCAGAAAAACAGGTTGCATATGCTGATGGCAGCGGTGCAGGTCAGTTTGCAAACTACACAACATTCCCCGGCTCATACTCCGGCAGTGAAGGCTACAGCGGTCTTGCAAACTTTGACAGATGCTTGGCAGTAGTTGTACGCATGATGAAAGAATACAAAGCAAACGGTACACTCTCCTCCACTATCTCATCATGGCCCTCGGATTACACAACACCCACATTGAACTGTGAATCCAACGACGCTACAATCAAGGCACAGGCACAGAAGATAGTAAGCAGTGCTTCAACTCAAGCAAGCAAGTGTAAGGCAATCTTTGAATGGGTACAGGATAATGTTGCATACAGCTACTATTCAGACACATTGCGCAGTGCAGTAGATGTTCATAATGATAAAGTAGCTAACTGCTGTGACCATGCTCACTACACAATCGCTCTTGCACGTTCAATCGGCATCCCCGCAAGATACGTTCATATCGACGGTTATTGGGGAAGCTCACTTGAAGGTCACCTCTATGCAGAGCTTTATGACGGCACAAAGTGGGTATGCTGTGGCACATCCATGGCCGGTAACTCCTACGGTAACCACGAAACATGGACGCTCGCCAATCATATTGCAAACTATGTAGAGCTTTACTTCTAATATTTAAGTTCTAAAAGCGACACAAAGCCCAAGGGCTTCTCTGCACTTGGGCTTTTACATATTAAGATATATAAAAGTAAAGTTTTGCTTGACAAAACACCCCTGTTTAATGTATACTAAACATCGCACGAAAACGTGTGCGCCCTTGGCTCAGCTGGATAGAGCGTTTGGCTACGGACCAGAAGGTCGGGGGTTCGAATCCCTCAGGGCGTGCCACGAAAAAAGAGTCTTTTGTCTACCAGACGAAAGACTCTTTTTTCGAACTAAGTGCACCTATTGGTGCGTGAAGTGATGCTGACGCATCGTGAAGTTGCTGTGCAGTGAAGTTTGCTTCGCAAGTGTTGTGGTGCACTTAACTTCACTTTGTGCGTAGCACAAAACTTCACAGCGGTATCGCCGCTGCTTCACTTTGGCGTAGCCAAGCTTCACTGAATATTGAAAATTTCTGTAATTTATGATATAAGCAGTTTGAGCGGAGGTGCTTATATGTCGGATAGCAAATTGAGAACACAATCTATGGATTTCGCAGTATCTATTATTAACCTCGTCAAACACCTAAAAGAAAAACGGGAATCCATTATTTCCAACCAAATTGGCAGAAGCGGCACATCCATCGGTGCTAATATCCGTGAAGCACAGTATGCTCACGGCAAGGCGGACTTTATCGCAAAATTACAGATTGCACTCAAAGAAGCAAATGAAACAGGGTATTGGCTGGAACTGCTGTTCAAGGCCAATTACATCTCCGAAGAAGAATACAAATCTCTTGATTCCGTTTGCACAAGTATTCGTGTTATGCTCATTTCCTCCATCAACACCGCAAAAGAGAATATAAAGTGAAAAACTGGACGAGAATTGCAGAATCGTGTGACGGCGGTTTTACCGAAATGTACTTGGATTTATATAAGTGCAATACATGCCTTGTAATAAAAGGCACATCCTATCATTTCATTACAATGCCGGTGCCGAAAAATTGCTGTGCGAAGTGAAAATTCCGGCTGCTATCAATGAGACGGAGGAAGTTTTACGTTTTATAGCAGAAACCCATTCATCGTATCCCTGGGCAAAAATAATTTTGGAAGAACTCAAATCCAACAAGGACTTGATTGCTTTTATTAAAGAAAACAGATAAAATCTACGCACCTTTTCG
>JAZNWT010000167.1:0-27460 GCA_045593465.1 Clostridia bacterium | reverse complement strand
CATTGGGCTCTGCAATACGAACCTCAACATCGGGAACAGGACGACCTACGGAACCGGGAACATTTAAAAGCTCACTGTTAAATGATACGAGCGGCGAACATTCCGTTATTCCATATCCGTTATATACACTTATTCCCAAATCGTCAAGACCTTTTACAACTTCAGGTCTTAAGGGTGCTGCACCGCTTACTATCATGCTTATGTTCCCGCCGAATTTGTCAAGCACGGGCTTGAAATAATATCTGCGTCTATCTATGCCGAACTTACGCAAAATATTGCTGAACCAAATACCCTGCTTCATATGAGCGGCAAGACCGTTCTTTTCAGCCTCTCTCCATATTCCCTTATAGAGGTTTTCAACAATAAGCGGAACCATGAGCGAAAAATTGGGCTTATACGTCTGCAAATTGGGTACTACACGCTTCAGGCTGTCGTTTATGCAAAGCGTAACACCTGCATATATACAACCCAAAACATTCAAATTGAATTCATATGTGTGATGTATGGGAAGCACGGATATAGATGTACCTTCGAATCTGTGCATCGAAAACGCGGAATGCAATGCTGTCATTATATTTTTGTGACTTAGCATAACACCCTTGTTCGCACCCGTTGTGCCCGATGTGAAAATTATTACGGACATGGTTTCGGGATCTATCTCTGCTTCCGTATATTCTGCATAACCGTTTTTCACAAGCACCTTACCCTCTGCGACAAGCTCTGCATGGGACAAATATTTATGCTCGTTTTCTTCTTTCACATTGTTAAGTGCAATAACCGTTTTTACACGAGGACATTTTGAAAGTATATCATCCATATCATCTTCAAGTGTTCTCGAAAAAAATACTCCATCAACATCAGCTTTGTTTATAAGCTTTGCAATGTCGTCATTGGGCAACTCTTTATCTATGGGAACAATAACGCCGACTCCGTTTACAACCGCAAGATAGCTCAGTATCCATTGATATGAAGAGTCGCCTATTACAGCAAAATGTTTACCTTTATAACCTCTGTTGACAAGCACCGTTCCGAGTGCATTCATGTCTTCAAGTAATTGTCTGAATGTTAAGACGACTATATCGCCTTTTTCATCGTACTGCTTGTAAGCGACAACGCCATTATATTTTTTTGCCGCTCTCTGCACAAGCTCACGCATATCACGCATACGCTCGGCAGGGAATAATTTAAGCTTCTTCATGTAGCCTCCTTTTGTTCATGCGGAATAAATTGAATAAATAAATATGAAAAATATAAATTTCGACAAACGCCCCTATAATGAAATTTCGTCTTATACATTATAATCCGCACAAGCTCACAATGTCAAGAAAGCCGCCGTTTTTACAACTTTTGCACAGTTTTGAATATTATATTGATTTTTGCGTAAATACCGAGTAAAAACAGCTTGAAAAACTGCAATTTGAGTTATACAATAATTCATACGGACATTTTATTCCGCAATAATTTCTGAAAGGAGACGCAATATGGACGCCGACCCTTATCCCATAGGAAGCATACATTACAATACAGCAAAACGCGGACGGCACTTGCGGCTCTTTTTCTAAAAGGTGTGCGTGCTTTCCGCTATCTTGAAGGAGGCAGCACATGATCGATAAAGTATTGGAATTTCTCAGTGAGAAGAAATACCACGATGCAAAACAAATCATAAAAGACATGAATGCGGTCGATGTCGCCGAAGTTTTCGAGGAGCTGAGAGAAAACAACGAGCGTGATATATCGCTTAAGCTGTTTCGTCTCATGCCCAAGGAGCTTGCAGCGGAGTCTTTTGCATACATGGATTCAGATGCACAGCAAGGCATTATAGAAGCAATATCGGATAACGAATTAAGGTACATACTTGATGATATGTATCTTGATGACTTTGTCGATATGGTCGAAGAAATGCCTGCAAATGTTGTAATGAGGGTACTGAAAAACACAAGCAGCAGAAACAGAGCCCTTATAAATCAATACCTGCAATATCCCGACGACAGTGCAGGAAGCATAATGACAAGTGAATACGTTTACTTCAAAAGCCGTATTAAAGTATCACAGGCTTTTGATGTCATACGCAAAACCGGTCTTGATAAGGAAACGATATATACCTGTTATGTCATAGATTCGGAACGTCATTTAAAAGGTGTAGTCACGGTACGTGACCTTTTGCTTGCAGACCCCGACACCATGGTTGGCGATGTAATGAACACCAACATGATTTATGCCCATACCCTGGACGATAAAGAAGAAATCGCAAAAACATTCTCACGTTACGATATGTTGGCACTGCCTGTTGTCGATAAGGAAGACAGACTTGTCGGCATAATCACAATCGATGACGCTGTTGACGTTATCCAGGAAGAAAACACCGAGGACTTTGAAAAGATGGCAGGTATGGCACCGAGTGAGGACACATACCTTAAAACCTCCGTATTCAAGCTTGCCCAAAACAGAATAATATGGCTTGTAATACTAATGCTTTCGGCAATGATAACGGGTTCAATGATGGAACAGTACGAAACCGCAATATCCGCACTTCCCCTGCTTGTTTCATTCATTCCCATGCTAATGGGTACAGGCGGTAACTGCGGAAGTCAAGCTTCCACCATCATAATCAGAGGTATGGCACTTGACGAAATAGAGCTTTCCGACTTTTTTAAGGTATGGTTTAAAGAAATACGTGTCGCACTTCTGTGCAGTATAGTTCTTGCTCTCGTTAATTTCCTGCGTATTTGGATACAGTATAACGATTTCATGGTCGCACTGACGGTAAGCTTAACGCTTATTGCCACAGTATGCATTGCAAAATCCCTTGGCTGTATATTGCCCATGCTTGCAAAAAAGCTCCGTCTTGACCCTGCAATAATGGCTTCACCCATGATAACAACTCTCACCGATGCCGCATCGATACTTGTATTCTTCAATATTGCAATACATCTCTTGAGCAACAGACTTTAATTGCACGAAAGCATTATGTTTGAAGTGTTTTCAAACAGTCTATATCTTTATACCGCTTTTTGTGATAGAATCTGTCTGAATGCTTAATTTTAATAAAAATCGGAGGAAAAAACAATGAAAAGACGCTTTGCTGCAATGCTTATGGTAATAGTTATTCTCGTTTCGGCAATGGGTTGTTCAAAAAACAACAGTGAGCCGATAGATTTGCTTTATCCCGAATCGCAAACCACGATGGGGCCCGTTTCAAGCGTATGGAAAAACGACAAGGCAGGCACGCTCACGTTTTACGAAGGCAATTTTGTAAAGGTTGAATTTACTTCCGAGTATGAATACCTTCTCACAAATTACGGCGATGATGCACGCACATTTGAGAACAATAAAGAATATCATTGCAATTTCTTTGATAAGCTCAACGAAGTAAGCATGGAAGAAGCAACCTCATTCTATATTTGGTTCATAAACGGTGCCACAGATTACAATTTGCAGTGGGATTGCAGCGTAGAGGGTGACACCATGACAATGTGTGCTTACTGGCCCTATGATTCGGGTGAGCTTGTTTTCACCAAAGCGGCATAAGCATAACATAGACATTTCAAGGTATTTAAGGAGATATTAAAAATGCTGACTCTCGAAAAAGTTCGTCAAGCAAAGGCTGCACTTGAAGGAGTAAGCCGCGAGACCGATCTTTTGTATTCACCCTATTTTTCAAAAAACTGCGATATATATCTTAAAGCCGAAAACCTCCAGGTTACAGGTTCATTCAAGCTTAGAGGTGCTTATTTCAAAATATCACAGCTCACGGAAGAACAACGTAAAAAAGGCGTTATAGCCTGCTCGGCAGGCAACCATGCACAGGGTGTTGCCTTGGGTGCTCAAAAAAACGGAATTAAAGCTACAATATATATTCCGTCCGTTGCACCCCTTTCAAAGGTCGAAGCCACAAGGAGCTACGGTGCAGATATAGTTTTGGTTGACGGCGTGTATGACGATGCACAAAGAGAAGCACTTGCAGCAGTAGAACGCACCGGTGCAACACTTATACACCCCTATGACGATGACGATGTAATTGCAGGTCAGGGTACGATAGCTCTTGAGCTTCTCGACCAGCTTGAAGAGCTTGATGCTGTTATAGTTCCAATAGGCGGCGGCGGACTTATTTCGGGAATAGCTTATACAATAAAGAATATAAATCCCAAGTGCAGAGTTTACGGCGTACAGGCGGCAGGTGCGGCAAGCATGGTCACATCACAGGCAGGCAATAAGGTCACGCTGCTTCCCCGTATTTCCACATTTGCAGACGGTATTGCGGTAAAAGCACCCGGCAGAATAACATTTGATATGTGTCAGCGTTATGTTGACGGCTTTGCCACCGTCACGGACGATGAAATAGCTGCGGCAATACTTGCTCTCATCGAACAGCATAAGCTCATCTCCGAAGGTGCAGGTGCGGTTGCGGTTGCCTCCGTAATGTTTAACAAATTCCCCATTGCGGGCAAAAAAGTCGCCTGCCTGGTATCGGGCGGCAATATAGACGTTACGATTCTCTCACGTGTTATACAAAGAGGCTTGCTTACATCGGGCAGAACCTCCAACCTGACCATAGAAATGCTTGACAAGCCCGGACAGCTTAAAGAGGTTGCATCAATAGTTGCAGAGCTTGGTGCAAATGTTGTTCAAGTCGTTCACAACCACGGCGGCGAAAATACCGACATCAACGGCTGTTATCTGCGTTTGGCACTTGAAACAAGAAATCACGCACATCTTGACGAGATACACGAAGCCCTAACGAAAGCAGGCTATAAAATACTCGATACAACTTTATAATCCCCGTGGAACACTTGCTCAAGAGTCTGAAAAAGACCGAGTTTTCAAACTCGGTCTTTTTGTTGATATTATTCTGTTTTATTACTCTTCACCCGTATCGAACTTTATATCGTTCTGCTTTACAAAGCCCAGCTTTTCTCTTGCATACTGTATAAGATATTCTTCACTGTGAACATACTCAACCATATTTTCAAGACGCTGTTTTTCGTTCGAGAGTAATTTATATTCTTCTTCAAGCTGTTGCATCTTGGACGCAATCTCTGTCTGCATATTTGCCTGACCTATCAGTATAACCGCAACAAAAACAGCGGCAACAGCACACAAAGCCACTAAAAGCTTTGGTGTCGCCTTACGCATCTTACGCTTACTCTTTTTGCTGAAAATGCTCACTAAAAACTTCCTTTAATATGTTTTCTTCGACATATTCCGATAATTTTCTCATATTATACTCGGTAACATATATTATGATATACTTACTTCGTTTTTACAAGCAGTTTTTTGCATATTTTAAAAATTGTTTTTACAATGCTTTGGCTTGCCCATATAAACAGAAATGCTCCGAAAGCTATTGCAAGCAAAATGAACAGTCTCAGCTCACCACCGTTAATCATTAAAAGCGTAAATGCGGCTATTGTTCCTGCTATTGCATAGAAAACAACATCTATCACGGCATTTATCCATTTATTCTTTAAAAACATTCTTATCAAAGTGAATATTCGGTAAACAACGCCTATTGCAAATCCGCCGTATATTCCGCCTAAGAATTGCCACAGCTCATTCAGCGTATTTTTCATATTTTAAACCGTCTACCTGAATATTCTTGAGAACACACTGCCCCTCTCCTGCGGCGGTTCATCATATTCCATGGCTATTATTTCACCTTCAACTATAACCTGACCGTCATCAAGGTTAAGCTTTGTCATATGCAGGTCCATTCCCTCTATATGCAGTATGCCTGCCTCCGTCACAAGACGTATTTCCTGCTCATTAAAGCTCTCAACGTCTTTAACTCCCGTTATGCTCATAAGCTCTCTGTTATCTATTCGTACAGCATGTGTTCTTATTCTCATGGACGAAGCATCGTTTCCTTTAATCTCAGGCATTGTTGTTTCTCCTCCCGTACATTTGTATGTTATTTATATGCTGTATTCCATGCAGTTTATAACGTACAAATAACAGTTTTTCCTGTCGAATCTGTTGACAAAAAATTTTTTCTTGAGTATAGTATGTTATAGATTTGACAATTAAACGTTCTATGCATATTCCAGGCAGTTATTGTTAATAATATTTAGTAGCAACATTTTTGCAGCACGCACTTATGTGTTCTTTTCTCATGCTGCGTTTCTTATTTTTCGTTTCTTAAAATTGAAAGGAGTCTTTTATCTTGACAAGGGAAGAATTGTCCAAACAGAGCTTGGCTTTTTTGCGTGAAGAAGCTCAAAAACGCGGTATTAAATCCATAACCAAATATCGAAAAGCAGAGCTGGCAGACCTGATTGCTTTGCGTATTGAGAAAGAAAATTCCGATAAAGCAGAAGCAGCAAAAAAGACTGCTCCCGTCAAAAAGGCATCGGCAAAAAAAACTGTTTCTGCAAAGAAGACACAGAAAACAGCTTCCGAGGCAAAAAAAGAAGATGAAGTTTCAAAAGCGGCTCCAAAGCAGGAAGAAACTTCAGCAAACACAACTTCCGTTCCCCAAAAGAAGCGGGGCAGAAAAAAAGCTGTTGCAGTTGAAGCTCCCAAAGCAGAATCATCTGCTGTTGAATCGGATAAAAAAGAAAAAGAGTCCGAAGCTCATTCTGCATCGGAAAATACACAGCGGTATCAACACCGCACGCAAAAAGATAATCAATACACACGTTCACATTACACCCCTTTGCACAAGGAGCGGCAGAACGGATATAAACAAAACACGTATCAACAGCGTGAGCAATACCAGCGTAATAACACTCAGCAGGAAAATACAAAGGGCGAAGAAAACACGCAGAAAGAGACCTCTTCCGCTTCCCAACCGCCGGAAATGTTTGATATGAGTCTTTGCGGCGAATGCAGCGGTGTTTTGGAAGTTCTGCCCGAGGGTTACGGTTTTTTACGCTGTGAAAACTATCTTCCCGGCAATAATGATATTTACGTTTCCATTGCACAAATACGCCGTTTTTCACTAAGAACCGGTGACCTTATCGAGGGCAAAACACGCCCGGGCCGTGAAAACGAAAAATTTCTTGCACTTTTATATATTACTTCCATAAACGGCGAAGATCCATCGGTTACCTCAACAAGAAAACGCTTTGATGAGCTTGTTCCCATATATCCCAATGAAAGGCTTACTCTTGAGTGTCCCAATATGGGCAAAGATCAAGGGCTTGCAATAAGACTTATAGACCTTATTGCTCCCATAGGCAAGGGGCAGAGAGGCATGATAGTAAGCCAGCCCAAAAGCGGTAAAACAACCCTTTTAAAGAATATAGCAAACGGCATATCCGAAAACTACCCCGATGTTCATCTTATAGTTTTACTTATTGACGAGCGTCCCGAAGAAGTAACCGATATGCAACGGAGCATAAAGGGGGAAGTACTTTACAGTACATTCGACGAGCTTCCCGAGCATCATACAAGAGTTGCGGAAATGACGCACGAGCGTGCCATGCGTCTTGTTGAACAGGGAAAAGATGTTGTTGTACTTTTAGACTCAATTACAAGGCTTGCAAGAGCATACAATCTTACGATACCGGCAACCGGCAAGACACTTTCCGGCGGTATGGATCCCGGAGCACTTCATAAGCCCAAGCGGTTCTTCGGTGCAGCACGAAACATAGAAAACGGCGGCAGCTTGACAATAATTGCAACAGCACTTATAGAAACGGGAAGCCGCATGGATGATATCGTATACGAAGAGTTTAAGGGCACGGGCAATATGGAAATACATCTTGACAGAAAGATGAGTGAAAAACGCATATTCCCTGCAATAGATATTTATAAATCGGGCACCAGACGTGAAGAGCTGCTGCTTTCAAAAGAGGAGCTTGAGGGCGTATTCGCAATGAGAAGAGTATTAAGCGGCGGAGACCCGGGCGAGGTTACCGAGCAATTCATAGGAATGCTTGATAAAGCGGCTACAAATGAAGAATTTTTGGCACGTTTGCAAAGCTGGTTATCCATATATGAAAAGGACGGATACTCAACTTCTACTAAAATTTTCGGAAAATAAAAAAAGCTCTTGCTTTTTAGAATAATTCTGATATAATAGCCGTGTTCGAGTCTTTGTACCCGAATGCAGCAGGAGAGCAGCTAATTGCTCTGCGCCCAGCAAATAAAGGAGAGAAAGAATTATGCAGAAAGACATCCAGCCCTCATACGGCGAATGCGTAGTACGTTGCGCATGTGGTGAAACCTTCCTTTCCGGCTCAGTAAAGCAGGAACTTAAGGTTGAAATTTGTTCAAAGTGCCATCCCTTCTACACAGGTCGTCAGAAGCTTGTTGATACAGGCGGACGTGTAGATCGTTTCAAGAAGCGTTACGGCATGAACTAATCATTTCAATGATTGCAGTAAAGGAATTGTTTAAAACAATTCCTTTTTTGTTTTTAAAGCCATATTATCAATCTCCCTACGAACGCAGTCAACACACACAGCACGATACCCACTAATGTGGGTATAACTGCCGCCATAAATGTCCAGAACACACTGCCCGTTTCTTTTTTTATTGTAAGCAAGGTTGTAGAGCACGGCCAGTGAAAGAGAGAAAACAGCATTACGCATATTGCGGTCGTAATACTCCAGCCGTTTGATATGAGTAGTTCATGCAGCATCATTGTATCGGGTACCTCGCTTATGCTTGCGGCGGCTATATACCCCATTATAATTACGGGCATAACCGTTTCATTTGCAGGCAGTGCAAGTATAAAAGCAAGCAGTATCACGCCGTCAAGTCCCATAAACCTTGCAAACGGATCAAGGAAAGCAGTACAGTGCGAAAAAAGGCTTATGCCGTTCACATTAACATTTGCCGTTATCCAAAGTATTATTCCGGCAGGAAATGCCACTGCCGCCGCTCTTGACAACACGGTAAGTGTTCTGTCAAGTACCGAACGCACAATGACTTTTTTAAACTGTGGGCATCTGTACGGAGGCAGTTCAAGCGTAAATGATGACGGAATACCTTTTAAAAGTGTTTTTGACAAAAGCTTTGACACCATAAAAGTTACAAACACGGTCAGAACAATAAACGCCATAAGCAAAACTGCCGCCCACACAGAATTCAGCATACCGCCCATAGCTCCTGCAAGAAACATGGTTATTACGGCAATCAAAGCAGGGAAACGTCCGTTGCACGGCATAAAGCTATTTGTAAGTATCGCAATTAACCGCTCACGCTTTGAATCTATTATCCTGCAGCCAACAACACCCACCGCATTACAGCCCAAACCCATGCACATTGTAAGTGCCTGTTTTCCGCATGCATTGCAGCGTTTAAAACAGCCGTCAAGGTTAAAAGCAACTCTCGGAAGATATCCCAAATCCTCCAAAATCGTAAAAAGCGGAAAAAATATCGCCATGGGCGGAAGCATTACCGATACAACATAGGCAAGTACACGGTAACCGCCCTCGACAAGCATTTTCGTAAGCCATGACGGAGCTTTGAAAAAGAGTATAACACTCATAAGCTCATCTTCAAGCCCCAACAAAAATGAGGACAGCAGCCGTGACGGGTAATTTGCACCGAATATGGTCAGAAACAGTATAAAAGCAAGTCCCGCAAGCATTGCGGGAATACCGAAATACTTGCTTGTGAGCAATTTATCCGCCTTTAGCTGTCGGTCAATAGATTTACTTTGTGCCACACGAATACAACATTTGCATATCTCCCTTGCTCTGTCATAAATTTGTGAAACAGTCATGCCTGCTCTTTTTTCGCCGTGTGCCTGTTCTGTTTTGTCAAGTACGGCTTCAACGGCATTTTTTAATTCATCTATCCCCTTACCGTCCCTTGCACTCATGCATATAACACGTACTCCCAGTTCTTTCTCCAAGCGTTCATGATCTATTGTAATATTCTTTTTTTGAGCTTCATCAAGCATATTGAGTGCGACTATCACGTTATCACACATTTCAAGCGTTCTCAGCACAATGTGCAGATTACGCTCCAAGCATACGGCATCACACACCACAACAACGGCATCGGCATTTTTGTTCAATATAAAATCCCGTGCTATCTCCTCCTCATGCGAGCGAGCGGAATATGAGTATATACCCGGCAGGTCCACAAGTATATATTCAATATCATTGTGTTTATAGCTTCCGTACGAAAGCTCCACCGTTTTTCCTGCCCAATTCCCCGTATGCTGTTTAAGTCCTGTAAGTGCATTAAAAACAGTGCTTTTCCCCACATTTGGATTACCGCATAAAGCAACAGTTTTGTTCTCGCCGCTCATAATTCAACCACTATCCTTTCGGCATCCTCAGCCCTTAATGCAATAACTGCACCGCGTACAAGATACGCCCTCATGCCCTTTTTTCCTTTTCTTAATACAGGTGCACAAAAAAGTGGTTTTACAACCGCTTTGGCAGTAAACCCCAGCTCCATAAGGCGTTCACAATCTCCGTCTATTCTCTTTACCCTTGCTTCTTTTCCTAACTGTAAATCGTTTAATTTAATCATTTGGTTCAATATATTCAAAAAATTTCAATAAGGTTCTTGAAGAATATTTATCTTCGTTGTATATTTAATATATATTCTGAAAGCACTCTTGCTTTCGCCATAAAAAAGGAGGTCTTCCCCATGGGCAAATTCGTTATCAGAGAAACAAACACAGGCATCAAATTCGATCTTAAGGCAACTAACGGTGAGGTTATTGCAACAAGCGAAGTTTACAATTCAATGCAGGCTTGCCGCAATGGTATTGACAGTGTTATGAAAAATGCACCCGTTGCTGCAGTTGAAGATCAGACGGTTGAAGGCTATGAAGCACAGAAGCATCCCAAGTTTGAGATTTATGCAGATAAGGCAGGCGAATTCCGCTTCCGTCTTAAGGCAACCAACGGTCAGGTCATAGCAACAAGCGAAAGCTACAAAGCTCTTGCAAGCTGCAAGAACGGCGTAGAATCCGTTAAGAAAAACGCTGTTGACGCTCAGATAGTTGAAGAATAATGAGGTAACATAATGGATATAAAAGCTGAAATAGAAAAAATCGTTGCCTCCGTAACAAAAGATAATTCCACATTGGAAAACTTCAAGAAAGATCCTATGGGAACAGTTAAAGGTTTGCTCGGCTCCATCAACCTTGACAATGACACGTTAAGCAAGATAGTCGATGGCGTAAAAGCAAAGATTTCGGTTGATAAAATCACCGATGCTCTCGGCGGTCTTAAAAAATTATTTTGAGAAATAAGGTACAACAAAAGCTCTGCTTGGCAGAGCTTTTTTGATGAACCGAAAAGGAACGGTGTTACCCGTTCCTTTTTTCATCTTTTGTACTTTTATAAGGTCTCAGTCCGCAAGTGTATAGCTCTTGGAGCAGAGTCTTATGCGTGTCATTGAGCTGTTGATTGTGCCTTCATATGAAGCACCTGCTGTTACTGTGGAATTCTCAACATCTACTTCAGGCAATGTGAAGGTTATTGTTGTGCCGTCTATAACAACAGCCGCTGTACCTGTGTAAGTGGTGGTTTCGCCACCAATGCCGCCGTCCTTCAATGTTACACTCTTTAAGAATGCAACGCCGGCTTTATCAGCCAAGGTTGTGAGTGTTATAACACCGTCACCGCCCCAGGTTTCTTCAAACTTAAGACCTACCTTTGCTGCATCACAGCCTACAAAGAACATTGAAATAAGTGCCACTGCCAATACGAGAGAAATTATTTTTTTCATAGCTGTTTTTCTCCTTTCAATACACGCAGTCAAAACAGATTACTTTTCGTATACGTTGCCGCCAAGTCTGATTGTACCAAAGTTGTTTGTGATAAGTCCGAGAGCCGGTCTGTAATTGATGATGTTATCTTCGTAAGGTACGAAGAATACAGCAACACATACCAAAGCTGCTGTGTTCTCTTCCTGAATGAGAACAAACTGTACATCTTCACAGGTGTATGTCTTTGTTCCTTCGGAATCAAGAGCAAGCTCTACGTTGTTAAGATCAACTTCACCGTAGTTGCCGGAAAGCTTATTAAGTGTTATTGAGCCATTACCGTCTACCTGATTATAGACAGTACCTGCTGCATTACAAGCTACAAACATAGCTGCTACCATAACGACTACGAGAATCATTGAAATAGTTTTCTTCATGACATTCCTCCATTTTATTTATTTTTTTATAAGCCCTAAATGCGAATGTATCACATATCGGATTTACATTAGTATTTTACTTAATCGTGCCTCAATAGTCAAGTAAAAGGCGGTTTTTCTGCATTATTTTATTTATAGAAAAATGTGGTTTTCACAATCTGTTCAATATTTCGTTCACTCTTTGACAATACTTTTATTAAAAATCATGCTACAATTAGCACTCAAGAAGACAGAGTGCTAACAAGGAGGTGCTTAAACAATTATGAACATCAATAAATTGACAGAACGCTCACTCGAAGTGCTTCAGGCTGCACAAAGCACAGCCATGGAGCACAAAAATCCGCAGGTAGATGAAGAACATCTGCTTATATCTTTGCTTGAGCAGGAAAATTCGCTTGCAATGAGCTTGCTTGAAAAAATGAATGCCGATACTTCGGCATTTACGGCATCTGTACAGGATGCACTTAACGCGTTACCCACGATAAGCGGAACAAGCGTTAATGCAAGTCCGTATATATCCGCAGAGCTTGACAAGGCACTTAATGCCGCTCAAAAGCAGGCACAACGCATGAAGGACGAATATATATCCGTAGAACATTTGTTTTTGGGGCTTATTGAAAATCCCAACAACGCATTAAAACGTATTTTTAAGGAATACGGCATTAGAGAAAACGATTTTCTGCAAGCACTTAACGAAATACGAGGTTCTGCCCGTGTAACCACGCAAACGCCCGAGGATACATATGACGCTCTCGGCAAATATGCTCAGGATTTGGTCGAACTTGCAAGAAAGAACAAGCTTGACCCCGTTATCGGACGTGATGATGAGGTCAGAAACGTAATTCGTATACTTTCGAGAAAAACAAAGAACAACCCCGTATTGATAGGCGAACCGGGCGTTGGCAAGACTGCTATCGCGGAAGGCTTGGCACAGCGTATAGTCCGTGGCGACGTGCCTGCACTTTTGCGTGAACGCAAGCTCTATTCGCTTGATATGGGCTCGCTTATTGCAGGTGCAAAATACAGGGGCGAGTTTGAGGAAAGACTTAAAGCCGTACTCAACGAGGTCAAGAAAAGCGACGGCAGAATAATACTTTTCATAGACGAGCTTCACACCATAGTAGGTGCAGGCAAGACCGAGGGAAGCATGGACGCAGGAAACCTTTTAAAGCCCATGCTTGCAAGAGGCGAGCTTCACTGCATAGGTGCTACAACACTTGACGAATACCGTAAATATATAGAGAAAGACGCCGCACTTTCACGCCGTTTCCAGCCCGTTATGGTTGATGAGCCGACTGTCGAGGATACCATAAGCATACTCCGTGGGCTGAAAGAGCGTTATGAGGTATTCCACGGAGTAAAGATAAACGACAATGCTTTAATTGCAGCAGCAACGCTTTCACACCGCTATATTTCAGACAGATTCCTTCCCGATAAGGCAATAGACCTTGTTGACGAAGCGTGTGCAATGATACGCACACAGATGGACTCAATGCCTCAAGAGCTTGACGAGGTATCTCGCAAAATAATGCAGCTTGAAATCGAAGAAGCCGCATTGAAGAAAGAAACCGACAAGATAGCCGTTGAACATCTTAAAGAAATACAAAAAGAGCTTGCGGAGGAAAAGGACAAAGCAAACTCATTGAAAGCAAGATGGGAAAACGAGAAAAACGCTATCAAGAACGTACAGCGTCTGCGTGAGGAAATAGAGCAAGTGGGTGCCGATATAAGCAAAGCAGAGCGTGAATACGACCTCAACCGTGCGGCAGAGCTTAAATACGGCAAACTCCCCAAATTAAAAAATGACCTTTCCGAAGCAGAAAAAGCATATGAGCAAGGCAAGAGCGAATATCTCCTGCTTGACCGTGTAACCGATGAAGAAATAGCAAAAATAGTCGGCAGATGGACGGGAATACCCGTGAGCAAGCTCATGGAAGGCGAGCGAGAAAAGCTTCTTAATCTCGAAAACATACTCCATGCACGTGTTATCGGACAGGATGATGCTGTACGCACGGTAAGCGATGCAATTTTGCGTACCCGTGCAGGACTAAAGGACCCCAACAAGCCGATAGGAAGCTTTTTGTTTTTAGGTCCTACGGGCGTTGGCAAAACGGAGCTTGCAAAAGCACTTGCACAGGCATTGTTCGACGATGAAAACAACATGGTGCGTATAGACATGAGCGAGTATATGGAAAAGCACGCCGTATCAAGGCTCATAGGTGCTCCTCCCGGCTATATCGGCTATGACGAGGGCGGTCAGCTTACCGAAGCAGTACGCAGAAAGCCGTATTGTGTTGTGCTTTTTGATGAAATAGAAAAAGCACACGGTGATGTTTTCAATGTGCTTTTACAGGTGCTTGACGACGGCAGAATAACGGATTCACAGGGCAGAACGGTTGATTTTAAAAACACGGTTATAATAATGACAAGTAATTTGGGTTCGTCATATATACTTGACGGCATAGTTGATTCCGAAATAAGCGATGAAGCAAAAACACTTGTCGAACAGCTTTTGAAGCAAAGCTTCAAGCCTGAATTTTTAAACCGTATAGACGATATAGTATTCTATAAGCCGCTGACAAAGGACGAAATATTCAGGATATGCGACCTTTTGCTGCTTGATATAAGAGCAAGGCTGAAAGAAAAACGCTTGGACATTGTTTTGACTGATCCCGCAAAGGAATATATAGTTTCTATGGGCTATGATCCGCAATACGGAGCAAGACCGTTAAAAAGACTGCTTTCAAGCAAGGTTGAAACTTTGATTGCACGTAAGATAATCGAATTAAATCCGTCGCCCGACACTGATTTTATAGTTCACTATGACGGGAATGAACTTACAGCTTCGAGCAGTTCAACAGATTGAGTTTATAATGTGTAAAGCCGACATTCCAAAGTCTAAGCTTAAGGGTGTCGGCTTGTTATTGCTTGCAAAATACAGGCGTATCATTTATAATAGCATTGTTTTAGTAAAAATTATTTCTAAGGAGTTGGTTTTTTTCATGGATGATAGCAGTCCTGCGAGTATAATGCAGTATATTCCGCTATTACTCCTTCTCGTTATCCTGTCGGCATTTCTGTCGGCATCCGAAATGGCACTCTCACGCGTAAACAAAATCAGGATGATAACCCTGTCCGACAATCATAACAAGCGTGCGAAGCGTGTGCTTGCATTGCTTGACAATTACGACAAAACCTTAACCACTCTTCTCATAAGCAACAATTTAGTAAATATCGGCATTGCTTCCTTGGCAACTTATATGGTTACCAAAGCATGGGGCAATGATTTTGTTGTATACTCGACCATTATTACAACCATAGTCGTATTCATTTTCGGTGAAAGCTTACCTAAATGCTATGCTTCTGCCTGCAATGAATCATTTGCTTTATATGTATCGGGAATAATAACGCTTCTTGTAAAGCTTCTCTCTCCTTTCTCTTTCATATTCGCAAAGCTCAGTGCCCTTATAAGTATGCCCTTTAAGAAAAAAGAAAAGGTGCCCACCGTAAGCGAAGATGACCTTCACGATATCATCGAAGCAATAGTTGAAGAAGGTGCAATAGATGAAGAAAAAGGTGAGCTTGTTCAAAATGCTCTCGAATTTGACGAGAACTGTGCGTCAGATGTAATGACACCCTGGGAAAAAGTGCAGACGGTAAAATTAAGCATGAGCACCGAGGAGATAGTTTCTTTTATAAAAGACAGCAGGCACTCACGCATACCTGTTATAGACGATTCCGGTGAAATCTGCGGCATACTTAAAATAAGAGAATATTTGAAATCCTTCCTTGACGGTAATGCTGACATAAACGATGCAATGGCAGAAGTTCGTTTTGTAAACGCCACCTCTCCCATTGATGACCTTTTGCCCGAAATGAGCAATAACAAAACACACATGGCGGTCATTCTTGATTCAAGCGGCACCACGGCAGGCATAATCACAATGGAAGACATACTCGAAGAGCTTGTCGGTGAAATATACGATGAAGATGATGTCGGAGGTGAAGTATAATGCTTTTCCAATACATCACGATAATACTTTTGGTACTGTTCTCCGCATTCTTCTCAGGCTCTGAAACGGCATATGCCGCCGCAAGCGAATTTAAGCTTAAGCGTTTTGCGGAAAAAGGGACCGCTCTTTCAAAAACAACCCTCACAATAAAAGAACGCTTCGAAGATGCACTCATAACAATATTGCTTTGCAACAATCTTGTGAACATAGCCGCTTCGTCGACTGCAACATTGATAGCTATGTCACTGTTTGGTGCAAACGGTACATGGATAGCAACAATTTCAATGACCGTTATATTGCTTATATTCGGAGAAATCACTCCAAAAGTTATTGCAAACTCAATACCCGAAGCGTTCGCCAAAACAGTTGCATTCCCCCTGCGGGTATTGATGACAGTTCTCAAGCCGATAGTTTTTCTTACTCAAAAGCTTGTTAATCTGTTCTCTCATTTGTGGAAAGATAAAGTAAAAGAAGGCTTGGATATCACCGAGGACGACCTTGAAAGCATAATCGACACCGTTGAAGACGAGGGCGTTATGGACGAAGAAACCTGCGACCTGCTTCAGAGTGCATTAGACTTTGACGAAGTGCTTGCCTACGAAATAGTAACTCCGAGAGTTGATATGACAGCTCTCGATATAGATGATGATGTTGAGGAAAGTATTCAAAAGGCTATCGAATCTGAATTTACACGCATACCCGTTTATGAGGATACCGTAGATAACATAATAGGTATTCTTCACTTGAATCACCTTTTAAAGCATCTTGTTGACAATAACAGTCCCTCCTCCCTGCGTGAGCTTTTGATGCCCGTATCGTTCGTACATAAAACAATGGCACTTCCCGATGTTCTTGCCGTTATGCGTAAGAAAAAGTGCCACATGGTAATAGTTACTGACGAATACGGCGGCACTATGGGCGTTCTTACCATGGAAGATGTTCTTGAACAGCTCGTAGGTGAAATTTGGGACGAAAGCGACGAAATAATAACCGAATTTCAACAGACCGCACCCAATGTATACGAAGCCGACGGTTCAATGCGTATATACGATTTCTTTGAAGAACTCGACCTTGACGACCGTGATTTCGATGACGATAATGCAACCTTGGGCGGTTGGGCAATAGAAATGCTTGGCGGTTATCCCCGTGTAGGGCAGTCTTTTGACTATAAAAACCTTACTATCATGGTAATCAAGCGTCAAAAGCTCCGTGTAAAGCGTTTAAGGGTTATTGTACATCCTGAATTGGATGGCGGGAATACAGAAGAATAAGAACATCAAAAAGGCTTCCCTATACGGAGAAGCCTTTTTTTGTTCATTTATTATTTGATTATATCCGTTCCCATATACGGTATGAGCACTTCGGGAACCTTTACCGAACCGTCTGAAAGCTGATAATTTTCAAGTATTGCGGCAACCGTGCGGCCTACTGCAACGCCTGAACCGTTGAGCGTGTGAACAAGCTCTGCCTTTGAATTCTTATCACGCTTAAATCTTATCTGTGCTCTGCGTGCCTGGAAGTCTTCAAAGTTTGAACATGAGCTTATTTCTACATATCTGCCGTAACTGGGCATCCACACTTCGATATCATAAGTCTTTGCGGACGAGAAGCCCAAATCGCCTGTTGAAAGTGTTACTACACGGTAAGGGAGCCCCAAACCTGCCAAAACTCTTTCTGCATCATTGGTAAGCGATTCAAGCTCTGCATATGATTCTTCGGGCTTTGCAAACTTAACAAGCTCAACCTTGTTGAATTGGTGCTGACGGATAAGACCTCTTGTATCCCTGCCTGCACTTCCTGCTTCTGCACGGAAGCAAGCTGTGTATGAGCAATACTTGATGGGAAGCTTGTCACCGTCAAGTATCTCGTTGCGGTGCATATTTGTTACGGGAACTTCAGCAGTGGGAATAAGGAAATAATCCGTTCCGCTCACCTTGAATGCATCTTCCTCAAACTTGGGAAGCTGACCCGTACCCGTCATTGATGCACGATTTACCATATAAGGCGGGAATATTTCAGAATAGCCATGTTCCGTGTGGGTGTTGAGATAATAGTTTATTACGGCACGTTCAAGTCTTGCACCGAGGTCTTTGTATACGGTAAAGCGTGTACCCGTTATTTTACCTGCGGTTGCAAAATCAAGTATTCCCAAGTCCTCGCCTATGTCCCAATGTGCCTTGGGTTCAAAATCAAACTCTGTAGGCGTACCCACTCTGCGAACTTCTACATTCTCGCTGTCGTCCGCACCCTCGGGAACACTCTCATGAGGTATATTGGGAATGCTCAAAAGCATTGAGTTGAGTTCCTCATCCATTGCGTTTACACGCTCGTCCAATGCTTTAATAGCATTTGCGGTTTCCTTCATTTCTTCCATAACGGAAGAAACATCTTCGCCGTTTTTCTTCATCTGCGGTATCTTTGCGGATACTGCGTTTCTGTAAGCTTTCTTTTCCTCAACTTCTGCAAGGAGCGTACGACGCTCTGCATCAAGGGCTATCAATGCACTAACATCGGCACCCTTTCCGCGGCGTTTTTTCATTGCATCCTCAAGTTCTGCGGGATTCTGACGGATTCTCTTAATGTCAAGCATTTTTTTATTCTCCCCTTTACATTTTTTCAGGTGCTTTTAAGCCTATAAGATACAGGCCTGTTTTTATTGCTATCCTTGACGCTTCGGTAAGTGCAAGTCTTGCATTTTTAATCGCCGCATCCTCGTCCATTATGCGGTTATCGAAATAGAATTTATTAAAGCATGAGCATATATCTATAACACAGCGTGAAATGAGATACGGCTCATTTTTATTTGCCGCTTCTTTTATTGCATCGGGCAATGTGCTTATTGCCTTTATAAGTGCGGTTGAAGCATCATCACTTATGCATGAATAATCTATATTTTCTTTGTCTATGCCGTCTGCTTTTCTCAAAACGGAACAGCAGCGTGCGTGCGTATACTGTGCATAAGGACCTGTTTCTCCGTCAAAATTAAGTGCCTTTTTCCACGAGAATACAATATCCTTTATTCTGCCGTTATAAAGTGCACCCCAAACCACGGCACCTACACCGACCTCAGCTGCTATGTTTTCTTTATCTTCAAGGTCGGGACTCTTTTCTTTGATTATATCGAGCGTTTTTTCAACAGCGGCATCAAGTACATCTTCAAGATACAATACCTTGCCCTTTCTTGTGGACAATGTACCGTCCTCCATGGATACCATACCGAAGTTTACATGGATACAGTCCTTTACCCAATCATGTCCCATAAGCTCCAGTACTTTAAATACCTGTTTAAAGTGCAGATTCTGCTGGTATGCAACGACATAAAGTGATTTATGGAAATCGTATGTTTTCTTGCGGTACATTGCCGCCGCAAGGTCACGAGTTGCATAAAGAGTTGCACCGTCACTTCTCAAAATTATGCACGGAGCCATATCATATTCCGACAAATCAACTATAGATGCACCGTCATCAAGCTTGAGCAAGCCCTTTTCCTTAAGTTCGTCAACTATGGGCTGCATTTTATCCTGATAGAAGCTCTCGCCTGCGTAGCTGTCAAAGCTTACACCAAGCATATCGTATACTTTTTTAACGTCACGGAGCGTGATTTCCTTGAACCAAAGGAACAACTCCATAGCCTCTGCGTCATTATCTTCTATTTTCTTGAACCATGCTCTTGCTTCATCGTTCAAGCTTTCGTCTTTTTCGGCTTCATCATGGAAACGAACATAAAGCTTTACAAGCTCACGTACCGAGCCGCACTTTTCCTTATCACCGTTTCCCCAACGCAAAAACGCAACTATCATCTTGCCGAACTGAGTACCCCAATCGCCAAGGTGATTTATTCCTACCGTTTCATAGCCGAGATGCTTATATATGCGGTAAAGAGCCGCACCCAAAACGGTACTGCTCAAATGCCCTATATGGAACGGCTTTGCAATATTTATGGACGAATACTCAACGCAAACCGTTTTTCCGTTTCCCTCGGAAGATGCACCGTATGCTTCGCCCTCATTTAAGACCTTTGATATTACTTTTTTTGCAAAATCGTCCTTATTAGCAAAGAAGTTCAAATACGGACCTACAGCCTCGCTGCGACTTATAAAGTCGGGAAGCTCAACGGCCTGTGAAACCTCCTGTGCTATAACGGGAGGTGCTTTTCTCATTGTTTTTGCCAAGCGGAAGCAAGGAAACGCATAATCACCCATTGCAGGGTCTTTCGGCGTCTCGATCCAATTTATAAGTTCTTCCGCTTCTATTCCTACAACCTTTGATAAAGCTTGTGCAAGTTGTTTTTTGTTATCCATAAATTTCTCTAAAACCCTTTCGTATCTGCACATTATAACATAATCGTGACTAATTGTTAATACTCCTTGTTGAAAATAACGAATAATGATATAATCCCTTGTGATGCACATTTTGACTAAAAAACATCATAAGAGTATTTTTAGGAAAGCTAAACGCTCTCTTTATCTTGCACGAAAAAAAGTGCATGATTCATCGGTTGCAATAAAAGAGCTTTCAGTGCAGGAGGACGATGAGATAAACCGTGAAGCCACGGGGGAAACCGCTAAGGAACCAACGAAAGGTGTGGCTAAAGGTGCAAAAATTGCAATCCTTGCAGTTAGCATTTCGCTTATACTCGCAGGTGTATGTATGGGAATATTCCAAAATGTTTATATTCCCTCAAACAGCTATGTACCTCCTGCCGTAATCGTCACGCCGTCAGCTCACGACATAATTATACCCGTATATACGGGCGAACTGCTTCCCACGCCGTTCAATAAAACAGCACCTTCAAAACTCTACTTCATAGAAAGAAACATATCATGTACTATTCAGAAAGTAGGCAGGACCGAAGAGGGTGCAATGGGTACTGTTGACAGTCCGTATATTGCCGCCTGGTATGAGGACGGGCCTTCTCCCGGTGATACGGGCAATGCCCTTATAAACGGTCACGTTCGTTGGAGCGGCTTGGCAGGCACATTCTCCATATTGCCGGAAATGAGGATCGGAGAAAAAATAATTTTTGAATATGAAAACGGTTCACAAAAATCGTTCTATGTTTCGGAAGTAGTGTTCCACCCCTTTGATAATGTACCTCCGTACTTGATGAGTCAATCGGGCGAAGACAGAGTAACGCTTATAAGCTGTTACGGCGAGTGGGACAGCGATGCAGGCACTTCTTCCGAGCGTGTATTCGTAATTTGCACACAGAACGAGCCCTAAGCTTAGTTGTTATAAGGCATATAAGGTGATATAATAATAAACATGACAAAAACTAACCGAGAAAAAAAAGAAAGAAAAGCAATCAGGGTCCTTTTGTTGGTCCTCAGCTTTTTTATGTTCACATTGGGAGCACTTTTAATAATCCGTCAATACGTGTATATGCCGGGCTTACTTACTTTCTTTGGTATTTCAGAGCCGTATGTTCCGCCCGAAGTGGTTATAATTCCAACTCCGACACCGCTTCCGGAAGGCGTATCGCCTACCCCCTATGTGAAAAAACTACCCGTTAAAATATACTTCATGAACAGAAATGTTTCCGCTCCGATTCAGCCTGTCGGGCTTTTGGAAAACAATGCAATAGACACGGTAGATGATCCCTATATTGCCGCATGGTACAAAGGCGGTGCCTCCCCTGCCGACAGTGAGGGTAACGCAATAATCAACGGTCATGTTCGTTGGGGCGGTGTTGCAGGCACATTCGCCATTCTCCCCGACTTAAAAGAGAACGAAGAAATACTTGTTGAGTTTGAGGATCATACACAAAAGCGTTTCTACGTTGCCGAAACTCATTATTTCCCCTTTGACCAAGTTCCCTCCGAAATGTTGAGTCAAAGCGGAGATTTCCGTTTAACACTTATAAGCTGCCACGGTGAGTGGAACAGTGATGCAGGCACTTCTTCGCAGCGAGTATTGGTAATCTGCAAAGAAAAGAAATGATTTGTAAAAGCCTTTTGCAATAATATGCAACAGGCTTTATTCATCTTTGTCCGCTTTATGTTTTTTAACTATATCCGTCTTCATTGCCCGTGCAAAGCCGACAGATTCCTTTCCATACCTTTCTCTTATTTCGTCCATCGCTTTATCAAGCTTTGCACTCTTCATTCGTTTTTGTGCACCGTCGTCCAGAAGGCTTATTTGTTCTGCCCCACAAGTCGTTAATCCCGTTGCACCAACCCCCAAAAGCCGTATAGGTGCTGCCATCGAATAACAGCTTTTTACTATGTCAAACGCAATATCGAACAATACTCTTGTGGAATTGGTTGCACACTTCAATGTGCGTTGTCTTTGTATCGTCTTAAAATACGGATCTCGTATCTGTATCTGCACCGTGGTGCAATAAAGCCCCTGTTTTCTGAGCCTTGCACCAACAGAATCACACAATACCGTCAACCCCGTGCGTATATCTTCTTCGCCCACAAGGTCACGCACAAATGTAATACTGTTGCTCACGCTTTTTACGGGATCGACCTCATCGAATTTCTTTACTTCGCTCGTATCAAAACCGTTTGCATTTTCCCATATGGACTCGCCCGTTTTTCCAAGCAATGCCGCCATTCTTTCCCTGCTTGTATCGGCTAAATCGCCTATCGTAATTATCCCTACACCGTTTAACGTCTTTGCCGCGGATTTTCCGACAAAAATCATATCTGCAACGGGCAAGGAGTAAAGTATATCCTTATAATTTTCCCTTGTAATAACGGTCGTCGCATCGGGCTTTTTATAATCGCTTCCAAGCTTTGCAAAAACCTTATTAAACGAAACTCCTACCGAAATCGTTATGCCGATTTCTTCTCTTATGCGTTTTCGTATTTCATCGGCTATATTTTTGCCCGTACCGTAAAGATGCAAGCTTCCCGTAACGTCAAGCCATGATTCATCAACCGAAAACCGTTCCACTTGGTCGGTATACTGAAGATATATCGCATTTATCTTTTCGCAGTAATACGCATACTTTTCATGGTGTGCACTTAGAAGCACAAGCTTTGGGCATTTCTGTTTCGCCTGCCAAATGGTTTCCGCCGTCTTTACTCCGAATCTTTTTGCCTCCTCATTTTTTGCAAGTATTATACCGTGTCTTGAATCGGGATCGCCGCATACTGCAACAGGCATACTTTTAAGCTCCGGTCTGTCTATAAGCTCGACCGAAGCATAGTATGAATTGCAATCGCAATGCAGTATCGTTCTCTCCATTGTTCCTCTTTACTCAAAATCGCTCATTATTGCCTGTAAAAGACCTCGACAGCCGTCCGCAACCTCATTCCATGTAAGTTTAAAATCCCTTGTATACCACGGATCCGCAACATCACCGGGAAAATCGGTGTAATCCTTTAAAAGCGACAGCTTACCCTGCCTATCTTCTCCAAATATTCGAAGCATATTCCTCATGTTGGCACTGTCCATGCCCACTATATAATCAAATTTGTCATAGTCCTGCTTTGTAATCTGCCTCGCTCTCTTTCCCTCACAGCTTATACCGTGTTCTGTAAGCAAACGCTTTACGGGCGGATATACACCGCTTCCTATCTCCTCGGTGCTCGTTGCGGCAGACTCTATCTCAAATTCCTGCTGAAGTCCTGCCTGCTCCACTATATTCTTCATTACAAACTCCGCCATCGGACTTCTGCAAATATTGCCGTGGCAGACGAAAAGTATTTTTGTCATTTTGCTGTCTCCTTGATAATTGTTCCTCTTCAACTTTAGCCGAAACAATCATAAAAAACAAGTTATTTTCGGCTGATTTTTTACTATTATTCCATTTTAGTCGAACAGATAAAACAGTCTCACAACGGTTATTATTGCACGCAAGTTGCAACAGTAGTGTTTTTTTGATACAATAAATGTAATTGTAAGGAGAAATTATCATTATGCGTAAAGTAGGTATTGTTACATTATTTGATCCTGAAAACTACGGAAATCGTTTGCAAGCATATGCTTTGGCAAAAACACTCCAAAATCTGAATTGCCAAGTCGCAGAAACCTATCGTTGCAACGACTTCCTTTCAATTGTAAAAGGGAAAATCAAAACTAACCCTTTCACACGAACCGTCATGGAATTGGTTTTAAGTATTTTTATAAAAGAGAAGGGCGGTATCAGACATTGCGGGCGTACAGTTTTATTTTTTAAATTTATAAAGAAAACACGTGCGAAATATGTTCGTTCCAACGACACGTCAATTGATTATTTTGTTTGTGGCAGTGATCAGATTTGGAACCCTGCTTCTTATACAGGATATCCGTTCTATTTTGCAGGTTTTGCACCAAAAGAAAAACGCATTGCGTATGCCGCGAGTTTCGGTGTAAGTATACTGCCTCAAAACCTTACCGCCAATTATGCAACATACTTGAAAGATATGGCACATATATCGGTCAGAGAACACGCCGGAGCAAAACTTGTTCAAGAGCTTGCAAATCGTGACGTTCCGGTACTGGTGGACCCGACATTACTGCTAAATCGCGAGGATTGGTTGACCATGGCAAAAAAACCGAAATTCCCTGTAAAGGGTCGTTATGTTTTGACTTATTTCTTAGGGTGGCATTCTAACGATATTGATGAATATATCGAAAAAGTTGCACTGGAACATGATTTGCAAATTATATCTTTAAATAATATGCACAAAAACCATCATTGGTTTAATGTCGGTCCTGCAGAATTCCTCTGGTTAATCGAAAATGCATCTTTGGTATGCACAAACTCATTTCATGCAACCGTCTTTTCAATCATTATGAATACACCATTTATCAACTTTGCACGCGGAAACGGTGCTGATAACATGAATTCCAGAATAGAAACATTACTCGAGACAATGCAGCTTAACGAGCGTATTTACGGACGAGTCAAAAATGAATGTTTGTTTGATGTGGATTTCCACCATATACCGAAAATTTTGGAAAGTGAAAAGAAGCGGTCTATTGAATACTTTAAAAAAGCACTTAACTTAGAATAATGTTTCAAAGTGATTGCCGTATGGGAAGGTGCGATGAGATATGATAAACATAAAAAAGAAAGCAGATTGTTCAGGTTGTCATGCCTGTGCCAATATTTGTCCGAAAAAATGCATCGCAATGAAAGCAGATGAAGAAGGTTTTTTGTATCCGTCTGTGAATTTGTCCGAATGTGTTAAATGTGGCCTTTGTCAAAAGGTTTGCCACCATCATAACACATTCGAAAATCATGCTCATCCCGAAGCATATGCGTGTTATTCCACAGACGAATCTGTGCGAATAAAATCAAGCTCAGGCGGTATATTTACCTTGCTCGCAAAAGAAATATTAAATCACGGCGGTGCAGTTTTCGGTGCAGCTTTTGATGAAGACTTGACGGTTAAGCATATATGTATAACGCAAGAGCAAGATTTACCGAAGTTACAGGGTTCCAAATATTTGCAAAGCTCTATCGGAGATACCTATTCACACGTAAAGGAAATATTGCAAAGCGGTAAAACAGTATTTTTCACGGGAACGCCCTGCCAAATCGGCGGATTAAAGTTGTATTTAGGAAAGCAGTACGAAAATCTGTATACTGCCGATGTAATTTGCCACGGAGCACCTTCTCCCAAAGTATGGAAAATTTATTTAGAACATTTGGAAGCACAGCATCATACCAAAGTAAATAAACGCAAACAGCCGTTTTTTCGCGAAAAAACACTCGGTTGGCTTGGGTTTTCATTGCATATTTCTTTTGAAAACGGTGAAGAATATTGTGCACCTGTTTGGAAAGACAGTTATATGGGTGCTTTTATTAACGATTTGACTCTGCGTCCGTCTTGTTATCATTGTGATTTTAAATCCCTTGACAGAAACAGCGACATAACAATGGCGGATTTTTGGGGCATAGATAAACTGATGCCCGATATGTTCGACAACAAAGGAACATCTCTGATTTTGCTTAACTCCAAAAAAGGAAAAAACTTATTTAAAAATGTTAAAGAGTCCATTGTATGTAAACCGATTTCTTTAGACAAGGCAATAAAGCACAATCCATTAGCATACAGAAGTGCAGCTCTCCCATTTAAGAGGAAAAAGTTTATGAGTCATGTGAACAGCGAAAACTTTGCAAATATATACCAAGCGTGCGTAAAAAGAAGCTTGCCGGAACGTATTCTTCATAAGCTTAAACGTCTTTTTAAGTATTTGTGCATGAACGTGCAGCGGTAAAATGCTTTCACCCTAAACCTTGATTTCTTATTATACGTACAACTTCCTGAAAAGCCCGATACATTCTGTTCCAAAATCGAACAGCGTTAGGAGTAAAATTAACTTGTAACACAAAATCCATAAAAGCTACTTTTGCAAAGAGCTTTTATGGATTTTAATATATTCGGCATTGTTTTTTCTCTCTTTAGTTTACTGTTTACTTCATGTATGCAATACGCACTTTCTGTTTAAACCCACATTCCGAAGACTCTTAAATCGACTTTGCCGTCAACCACCCTTACGCCCTCTTTTTCAAGACGCTCGGTCTGCACATCAATACCGCCGAAAACAAAAGCTTTTGCAAGCTCACCCTTTGCATTTACAACTCGATGACACGGTATATTTGCAGGATCGGGATTTGCGTGCAGTGCATTTCCTACAACTCTGCTCATTCTGTAATTCCCCGCCATTGCCGCGATCTGCCCATAGGTTGCAACCCTTCCCTTTGGTATTTGTTTTACTGCTTCATATATTTTTTGATATGTGGTCATGATTATTTGTCCTATTCTCGATATGCTTATTATAACCCCATTTCACACACAGCTTCAAGGCGGACAAAAACTGCCGTGCTAAAAAAGCACGGCAGTTTTAAGTTTAAAATTACTTATCACTCGGGACAAATTGCAATCTTTATACCTGTGAGCGAGATGTTCTTTTCCATAGCTTCAACATACTGGTCAAGCGTATAGTGGTGTGTAACCAGCTTTTCTACGGGAATATTCATTTCCTTTGCCTTCTTGAGGAAGCCGAGAGTTGTTATATACTCGTTTGCACTGTATACCCATGAACCTACAAGGTTGATTTCCTTGTTGCAGAGGTCGAAGTGGGGGTTCATCGTGCATTCGCCTGCATTTACGAAGAAGCCCATCTCGCAGTATCCGCCGCCGCGACGAACGTACTTGTAAGCGTCAGCAGCTGCCTTGGGAGAACCTGTGCACTGGAATACGAAGTCAGCACCGAAGCCGTGCGTGAGTTCCTGTACCTTTGCAACTCTCTCCTCGATGGTCTTGAGTTCCATAAAGTTGATAACTTCCGTAGCGCCCATTTCCTTAGCGAGAGCAAGACGCTTTTCAACGCCGTCAACAGCGATGATGTTAACAACGCCCGAAGCCTTCAATACAGCGATCTGCATAAGACCGATCGGTCCGCAACCCTGAACAAGTACGGTAGAACCGAAGTTGATGAGATTCGTG
>JAZNWT010000166.1:0-10908 GCA_045593465.1 Clostridia bacterium | reverse complement strand
AAAAGATAGAAGAAAATATGACTCAAAGTGAACTTCTTGAAGCGGTTGCAAAGAGCCGAGGTTTCATACTTTCGGGTGGAGTTTATGACACGGAACGAGCCGCAAGAATAGTGCTCGACGAATTCAGGGGCGGCAAAATAGCAAAGGTCACGCTTGATAAGGTTCAAGCATAAGGAAAAAACTATATGAAAAAGATCGATGAGCAGGCACGTCTTATAAAAATGACTGAGCTTGAGCGTGAATATTGGGATAATGGAATATTTGTTGCAGGAATGGACGAGGTAGGCAGAGGACCTTTGGCAGGTCCTGTTGTTGCGGCGTGCGTTATAATGCCTCAAACACCGCTTTTAGAGTATGTAAACGATTCCAAAAAAGTAACGGCATTACGGCGTGAAAAACTTCATGCAAAGATAAAGGAAACCGCACTTGCGTACGGTGTTGGTTGGGTTGAAGCCGAAAAGATAGACAGCATGGGAATTATAGGTGCAACAAGGCTCGCTTTTAAAAAAGCGTTTGAGGAAATGACAAAAACAATGCCGTGTTCGAACGTGCTGGTTGATGCGGTGAAAGACCTTGAAATCAGTGCACAGCAACACAGCATGTACCATGGAGATGAAATATCGTATTCGATTGCGGCGGCTTCTATTTTGGCAAAGGTTGAGCGTGACAGATATATGGTTGAGCTTGACGAAAAATATCCCGGTTATGCTTTTGCAAAGAATAAGGGCTATGGCACAAAGGAACATATTGAGGGCTTAAAGACATTAGGTCCGTGTAAGGAGCACAGAGCGTCGTTCATAAAGGGAATAATGCAGAATGTTTAAAGAGCTTATTGCAAAATTCATAAAAACGCAAAATGCCGAGCAAGGAAACCGATCAAAGGGTGCATACGGCGAAAAGCTTGCTTTGAAGTACTTAAAAAACAAGGGATATAAGCTTGTTGAAAAGAATTACAGGGTGCTTCGATGCGAGATCGATATAATAGTTAAGTATGATAAAACGCTTGTGTTTGTTGAGGTAAAGTCGAGAACCAACAGTGTGCACGGCAGTGCGGCAGAAGCTGTTGATTTTAGAAAACAGAACAATATAAAAAAAGCGGCACAGGCATTTTTGAACAATAAACGAATTAAAGACTTAAATGTGCGGTTCGATGTTGTTGAGGTAGATTTAAAAACAAAGCAAGTAAATCATATAGAGAATGCTTTTTATTAAATGTTAAATGATTTGAATACAGAACAATACAAGATAAAGTAAGAGGTAAAAACTATGCGTGATCTTTCTGTTTTGAATAAAGAACAGCGTGAAGCGGTTGAATGCTTACAAGGGCCGCTCCTTGTACTTGCAGGTGCCGGAAGCGGAAAAACAAGGGTGCTCACATACAGAATAGCAAACTTAATCGAACACGGTGTTTCGCCGTGGAACATTCTTGCACTCACATTTACGAACAAAGCGGCAAGAGAAATGCGTGAGCGAACAGAAGCTTTGGTTGAAGCCTCGGCAAATGATATGTGGGTTACAACTTTCCATTCATGCTGTACGAAAATACTTCGTTTTGATGCGAATAAGATAGGCTATGAACGCAATTTCCTCATATATGATGACGGCGATCAGATGAATCTCATAACCGATATTCTCAAGCAAATGGGCAAGAATGATAAAAATGTACCTAAACGTGAAATAAAGGAAATGATAAGCGATGCAAAAAATAAGGCACAGGATCCTATTGCATATCTTAATGAGAATTTTGCGGACGAACTTACCATTGCCGTATTCAAAAAATACGAACAAAGGCTGAAAGATGCAAACGCTTTTGACTTTGATGATTTGATCCTCAAAGTGTTGGAGCTTTTCAAAAAGTGTCCCGATGTGCTCGATAAATACAGACGCAAGTTTAAATATGTTTTGGTAGACGAATATCAAGATACAAATGCATTGCAGTATGAACTTATAGAATTACTGTGCCGTGAGCACGGTAATATCTGCGTTGTGGGTGATGATGACCAGAGCATATACGGCTGGCGTGGTGCAGATATACGAAACATACTTGACTTTGAAAAGGATTTTAAAGGTGCAAAGGTAATCAGACTCGAACAGAATTACCGCTCGACCTCATGCATACTCGATGCCGCAAATGCCGTGATAAGCAATAATAAAGGCAGAAAAGTAAAATCGCTTTGGACGAATAAAAAAGGCGGCGAAAAGCTGAAATATGACCTTGTTCCCACAGAGAGGGAGGAAGCTTCGCTTGTTTGCAAAACAATACTTCAAAATGTGAGAAGCGGTGCAAAATACAGCGACCATGCAATACTTTACCGCATGAATGCACAGAGTCGTGTGCTTGAAAGTACGCTCATAAATTACGGTATACCGCATAAGGTGTACGGCGGTATGAGATTCTTTGAAAGAAAAGAAATTAAAGATATACTTGCTTATTTAAGGCTTATATATAATCCGAACGATGATGTTTCTTTCTTGCGTATAGTAAATGTCCCCAAAAGAAGCATAGGCGATTCGACATTGCAGAAATTGGCACAGAAAGCAGAGAAAAACGGAGAATCGTTGTTTATTGCGGCTATGGACAGTGAAGGTCTTGATACAAAGACTGCCGCAAAACTTCATACTTTTACGGATACGATGGCAGAGCTTATGGCTTTGTCGGCTACTATGCCGTTGTCCGTGTTTACGGAGGAAATGATAATTTCCATAGGCTATGAGGCATACTTAAGAAGTGAAGATAAAAAGGGTGAGACGGCAGGCAGAATGGACAACTTAAAAGAACTTGTCGGTAATATTGCGGAAATAGAAAAGGATATCGACGAGGATTCGGATATTACTCCATTGCAGGCTTTCCTTGAAAACGTGGCACTTGTATCCGATATAGACGGCATGAACGAGGAAAATGACACAGTATCTTTAATGACGCTTCACAGTGCAAAAGGGCTTGAATTTGACCGTGTTTTCATAGTTGGTATGGAGGAAAATATATTCCCGTCGTCAAGAGCAAATGCCGATCTTTCAATTGATGCAATGGAGGAGGAACGCAGACTTTGCTATGTGGGTATAACAAGAGCAAAAGAAAAGCTTCAGCTTTTATCATGTGAAACACGTATGCTGTTCGGTTCATATTCAAGCAACCGTCGTTCGAGATTTATTGACGAGATACCCGATGAGCTTATAGAAATGCCCGAGATTAAGCCGATTCAGAAGAATGCGGAAGCGTCGAGCCATCAAAGAAGTACGTCCTCATCTTTGTATCCGCAGAATTTTACGGTGCATTCATTGAACAGAACTTCTCCAAGTCCTGCAAAACCGGCTTTTGCGGCTTCTTCACCTGTTGTTAAGCAGTTTAATGTAAATGACAGAGTGCGTCATGCTCAGTTCGGAGAGGGTACGGTTATGAACGTATCGGGAAGCGGCAATACAATGGTCGTTAATATACATTTTGCCGATGGAAAGATGAAGAATTTTGCTGCCGCATATGCACCCTTAGAGAAAATCTGAAAAATATAAGTAACGGTGACTGATATGAAAAAACGCATGAAAGAGCTTGTTGAGCTGTTAAATAAATATTCGAGGGCTTATTATGAGCTTGACGCTCCACTTGTTTCGGACGGGGAGTATGATGCACTCTTTGATGAGCTTATCGAGCTTGAAAAAACAAGCGGCACAGTGCTTGATGATTCACCTACACGCCGTGTGGGCGGTAATGTTCTGCCGTATTTTGAAACGCATACGCATATATCACGTCTTTGGAGTCTTGATAAGGTTAAAACAAAGGGTGATTTAATCATGTGGGCACAACGTATAAATACGCTTTTAAACGGCGAGAATGTTATGCCTGTTTCATATGCACTCGAATATAAATTCGACGGTTTAACGGTGAACCTTACGTATGAGAACGGAAAATTGGTTCAAGGTGCAACACGGGGTAACGGAATTACAGGCGAAGCAATTTTGCCTCAGATAATGACAATACATTCTGTTCCGCTCACGATACCTTTTAAAGGCAGAATGGAAGTTCAGGGCGAATGTTATATGCGTTTGTCAGTGCTTGAAAAACTCAATGAAAAAGGCGAAGATACACTTAAAAACGCAAGAAATGCGGCAGCAGGTGCTTTGAGAAACCTGGATCCGAAAGTTACTGCAAAAAGACAGCTCAGCTTGGCTTGCTATAATATTGGATTTATTGAGGGAAAAGAACTTAACAATCACAGTGAGATGATAAGCTTTTTAAGGGAAAACGGTTTCCCCGTAAGCGATTATATAAAGGTGTTTGATTCTATAGAAGAGCTTGCACAAGAGATAGACAATGCGGAAAAAGAAAGGGATAACCTTGATTTCCTTATAGATGGCATGGTAATAAAGGTACGTGATTTTAAAACACGTGAAAGACTCGGTGCAACCGATAGGTTCCCGAGATGGGCGATGGCGTATAAATTTGCGGCAGAGGAAGCTACAACTGTTCTTCGTGATGTAACATGGGAAGTGGGACGTACAGGAAAACTCACTCCGAGAGCACATTTGGATGCGGTTGAATTGTGCGGTGCTACCGTGCGTCATGCTACGCTTAATAATTGGGGAGATATATGCAGAAAAAAAGTGGGAATAGGCTCAAGGGTATTTATAAGACGAAGCAATGATGTTATTCCCGAAATACTCGGTGCGGTTGAAGAGAATGAGATAGAATGTCCCATAGAAAAGCCTGTGTTGTGTCCTGCTTGCGGTGCTGTGGTTGAGGAACGAGGTGCACATATATTCTGCACCAATACATTATCATGCCCTCCGCAGATATCGGCTTCGATAGCTCATTTTGCATCACGCTCTGCAATGGATATAGAATCGCTTTCGGAAAAGACCGCGGCATTGCTCGTTGATAAGCTGGGGATCACTTCTATAGCACAGCTTTATATGCTTGATAAGGCTTCCCTTGTGCCGCTTGAAGGCTTTGGTGAGCTTAGGGCACAGAATCTCCTTGATGCACTCGAAAAATCAAAAACAAGACCGCTCTCGGCTTTTATTTTTGCCATCGGCATTCCCAATGTCGGTTCAAAGACTGCCGCTGATATAGCAAGAAAGTTTAAAACGCTTGAAAATATAAGAAAAGCGTCAATGGAAGAGCTTGTGGAAATAGATGATGTGGGTGAGATAGTCGCCGCAAGCGTCGTTGGCTTTTTTAGCGACGAAAGAAAGAGCGAACAGATTGACAAATTATTGAGCCTGGGAGTAAAGCCTGCTGAAGATGAAGAACAAAAGGAAAGCGTTATAACGGGAAAAACCGTAGTTGTTACGGGTACTATGGAACGCATGGGCAGAAAGGAAATAGAAAAGCTCATAGAATCCCTGGGAGGAAAGGCGGCAGGAAGTGTCAGCAAAAAAACGGATATGGTAGTTGCCGGCGAAAATGCAGGGAGCAAGCTTAGTAAGGCAAATGAGCTTGGTGTTGCTGTTTTGACTGAAGAAGAGTTTTTCAAAATGTTGGGGTTGGATTAAAAAAGGAAATATTCGACGGTTTTGCAAGTGTATATTAAAACTCTTTATATAAAGCAGTTCTTATGCTATAATATGTAAAATAAATATTTATATTAACTGCGTGTCATCGGGCAACATTCATTTTATTTTTTATTCCTACCCGATAAGCACAGAAAGGAAAAGCAAATGAGTGTAAAAATCATTTCGGACAGTACCTGTGATTTGTCGCAGGAACTTATTGAAAAGTATGATATTTGCATAGTGCCGTTGCACATACTTTTAGATGATAAAGAATATGAAGACGGACGGACAATAACTCCCGATGAGATATATGTTTGGTCCGACAAAAACAAGGTCACTCCCAAGACATCTGCACTTTCAATGGACGTTGCAATTGATACATTCAAAAAATATCTCGATGCAGGCGATGATGTTGTATGTTTTTCAATATCGGGGCAGATGTCAACAACGGTAAATGTAATGCGTCTTGCGGTTGAGGAGTTGGGTGCAAGCGACAGAGTGTTCGTTATTGATTCCGAAAATCTTTCAACAGGCATCGGCTTGCAGATAATCGAGGCGGCTGTAATGGCACAAAAAGGCATGGGTGCCAAAGAAATTGCCGATGAGATAAATGTTATAAAAAAGAAAGTAAGAGCAAGCTTTGTTGTTGATACGCTTACGTTTTTGCATAGGGGCGGCAGATGCAGCGGTGTTGCGGCATTTGCAGGCAGTGCATTAAAGCTGCATCCCAAAATTGCGGTTACAGACGGAAAAATGGCTCCGGGCAAGAAATACCGCGGCAATATAGAGCGTGTTATAATGCAGTATGTAAGCGAAATGGAAGAAACGCTCAAAAATGCCCGAAAAGAACGTGTTTTCATAACACATTCGGGTTGCAGTGATGAAATAATAAACGAAGTCAAGGAATACCTTGAAAGCTTAAACATTTTCGGTGAGATACTCATCACAAGGGCAGGCTGTGTTATATCGAGCCATTGCGGTCCCAATACGTTAGGTGTGCTTTTCATTGAAAAATAATATTTTATGCCTGCTTTGAAAGTGGGCGTTTTACTTTTCAAAACAAAAGGCATACTAAATAAAGACCAAGGAGGATTACAACATGAAAATAACATTTAACACTGATGAAGAGATTGTGCAGAGCATAAAAGAGGGGCTTGAAAGAACGGGCGGATATTGTCCGTGCAGGCTTGAACGCATAGATGACAACAAATGTATGTGCAAAGAATTCAGAGAGCAAATAAAGGATCCCGATTTTGAAGGCTACTGCCATTGCCTTTTGTATCATAAAGCAAAATAAAGCGAATAAAAAATAAATTCCAATGCAAACTAAGCACAAAAACATTTGGAGGAAAAACATGACAAGGTTTAGGTGTAAGGTTTGCGGCATTGAGTTCGAGATACCCGAGGGCGTTGAAATCCGCTGCCCGATGTGCGATGCTGTAGGCGATGAACTTGAAGTGCTTGAGGAAAAGAAGCGTAACAAGTATTCGGGAACTAAGACGGAAAAGAATCTTGAAACAGCTTTTTCGGGTGAATCGCAGGCGAGAAACAAGTACACATATTTTGCTTCCGTCGCAAGAAAAGAAGGCTTTGAACAGATGGCGGAAATATTCCAAAAAACTGCCGACAATGAAAAAGAACACGCAAAAATGTGGTTCAAAGAACTGAACGGTTTAAATGATACATTAACAAATCTAAACAGTGCGGCGGACGGCGAAAATTATGAATGGACGGATATGTATGCTTCGTTCGCCCAAACGGCCGACGAGGAGGGCTTCCGTGAACTTGCGGCAAAATTCAGACTTGTAGCGGCAGTTGAAAAGCATCACGAGGATAGATTCCGTGCACTCATTAAAAATATCGAGCTCTCGGAAGTGTTTAAAAAGAGTGAGATAAAAATTTGGCAGTGCAGAAATTGCGGCCATGTGGTTGTGGGAACAACTGCACCGCAAATCTGTCCCACCTGTGACCATCCGCAAGCGTTCTTTGAAATACTGTGTGAAAATTACTGAAAAATTAAAAGCACGAAACAAATCGTGCTTTTATTTATGCTTAATTACTATTGTAATCAAAGACCGCGTATTCTTACTTCGACCACTCGGCCGACTATTTGAGCTTCGTTTCCAAAGACTATCATGGGTTCATATTTCGGGTTTGATGGTATTAACATAAGGTGTTTGTCAAGACGCTTTACACGACGTAGCAAAACTTCGTCTTCAAGCCTTACAACGGCTATTTGAGCGTTTTCAACCATCGGCTGCATTCTCACAAGCACCAAAGCACCTTCGGGTATAAAATCGCCCGTCATACAGTCGCCCTCTACTTCCATATAGAAATACTCGTCAACTGCAACATCGTCCGCAGGAGTAGGGATATATTCGGTAATGTTTTCGTCTGCAAGAATGGGGAGTCCTGCGTGAACTCTGCCTACAAGCGGAACACCGACAGTTTCACTTACGGGTGAGTATGAGGAAGATAGGGAGCGGCTCTTTTTAAACAGAGGTGTTACAGTGTCCCTGCCAAGCAAATAATCTGCCGATACAGAGAAAATATCGCACAGCTTCATTAAAGTATCGGGAGGAAGTGCCACTCGACCTGTTTCATATTTACTTACGGCTGATTTTTGTATTCCAAGCTTTTCGCCAAGCTCGTCTTGAGTGAACCCGTTAAGTATACGAAGCTCTTTAACACGATTCATTTATATCACCTCAAATGTATTGTATCTCATTTGGAAACTTAATTCAATAGCGGTTTGTTCAAAAAATTTATATTTTTTGTTAAAAAAGTGTTGACAGTGTCTTAATGAGATACTATAATACAATCATTGAATGAAGGGAAACGAATGAGGGAATACCTCAAAAATTTTTTAAAAGTAAAGTTTCCTGAAAAGACACAAGCGGATGACACAAACAAAGGAGGAAGAAATAATGAATATATTTGGTTTGTTTTTCAGCTTTTTAATACCCGGAATAGTAATAGGTATGTTGATATCGACATCGGCTTCGGAGAATACAAAAAAGGTAAAAAGAAATGTTCAAAGAGCGGCTGTTTTGAGAAATCAAAAACCAGTACTGAATAACAATAAACTGTTTGTTTATTCAATGGCAGATGATTGCAAGCCCCAAACAAGGCTTAAACTCATTAAAGGTGCCGAAAGCAGAAAGAAACTTTATATTTGTTCGGTAGATGGCAATAAAGCCGCCTAAGTTAATCAAAATCTTAAAGTGGGACTGTAAATTTTCAGTCCCACGCACTTTTTCGAGATATAAATGCTTGATAAGCGTTTAGGATTGTTTTAATATATTCTCATGAATTATGAGCTTCCAAACAACTTTATCGAAAGAATGAAAAAACGGCTTGGCGATGAGTTCGCCGCTTTTTTGAGTTCATATGAAATGCCGCCGTCAAGAGGACTTCGAGTCAATACTCTGAAGATAAATGCGGCTGAATTTTGCGAGCTTGCAAAAATGGAACTTGTGCCGACGGATATTTTAGATGAAGGTTTTATATTAAACAGCGATTTAAAGGTTAAGGATGATGCATATCATTTTGCGGGGCTCTACTATATGCAGGAGCCGTCCGCAATGACTCCCATAGCTGCTGCAAATATTAAAAACGGTATGAAGGTGCTTGATCTGTGTGCCGCACCGGGCGGAAAAAGCGGCGGTGTAGCGGCACGCTTAAACGGTGACGGACTGCTTGTTGCAAATGAGATAGTACCAAACAGAGCAAAAATTTTAGCCGGAAATTTAGAACGTCTGGGCGTTACAAATGCGGTTGTGTTAAATGCTCACCCTGATAAGCTTTGCAAAGCTTTCAGTGGATATTTCGATGTTGTGTTGGTTGATGCTCCGTGTTCCGGAGAGGGAATGTTCCGCCGTGATGAAACGGCAGTTGCCGAGTGGTCGAAAGAACATGTGGAAGCCTGTGCAAACCGTCAAAGAGTAATACTTGAGAGTGCCGAAAAAGCAGTAAAAACAGGCGGTGCTCTGATATATTCAACCTGCACTTTTTCGGAGGAAGAAAATGAAGAAACGGTTGAGTGGTTTTTAAAACAGCATCCCGACTTTGAGCTTGAATATATGCATAGGCTCTATCCGCATAATTCAGTGGGCGAAGGGCATTTTGTTGCACGGCTTGTGCGTATTGGCGGCGATAATTCAAAAAAACACGCACAAATGCCGCTTAAACTCTGTAGAGAAAAAGATTATTTTAAATTTATGGGTGATACGTTTAAAACGCCTCCCGATGCAGAAGCTTTTTTGCTTCGTGACAAAAGAATAATTTTGAAAAACAAAAATATAGAGTTTTCCGATGTGTTTGCAAATTTCAGGATAGTTTCGGCATTTGTTGCGGCAGGTGAAATGCTTACAAACAGATTTTCGCCGTTTCATAATCTTTTTATGGCTGCATTTCGTGAAGCTCATTACTGTAACAGGCTTGATTTTAAGCATGGTGATGAGCGGCTTATGCACTTTTTGAAAGGCGAAACTTTGGATTGTGATGCAGATATTAAAGGGTATTTGCCCATATCGGTAGACGGATATAATGTAGGATTCGGAAAAGCATCCTGTACAACCGTAAAAAACCATATTCCCAAAGGCTTGAGGCTTTTATAGAATTAAAATGAGCTTGGCGGAGGAAGTTTATGACTAAGGAAAGAATTGTTGTGGGCATGTCGGGCGGAGTAGATTCGTCCGTTGCCGCACTTCTGTTAAAAGAACAGGGCTATGATGTAATAGGCGTTTTCATGAAAAACTGGGAAGAAACAGATGAAAACGGTGTTTGTACCGCAACGGCGGATTTTGAAGATGTGCGTAGAGTTTGCGAAAAAATAGGTATTCCGTATTATACGGTTAATTTTGCAAAGGAATATAAGGAAAGAGTATTTTCGCTTTTTTTGGAGGAATATAAAAAGGGTAGAACGCCGAATCCCGATATACTTTGCAACAGTGAGATAAAGTTCAAGGCTTTTTTGGATTTTGCAATGGGGCTTGATGCGTCTGCCCTTGCAACGGGGCATTATGCACGGCTCGATAAGAGTGATGCATCAAATGTTAAGCTCAAGAGGGCAGCAGATCTGAATAAAGACCAAACTTATTTTTTGGCAGGGCTTAACAAAGCTCAGCTTGCAAAAGCACTTTTTCCCATAGGTGATATTGAAAAGCCGACACTTCGCATGATGGCTGAAAAAGCAGGCTTGTCTACGGCAAATAAAAAAGATTCAACAGGCATCTGCTTTATAGGCGAGCGTAATTTTAAAAAGTTTTTGTCGCAGTATTTAATGACGGATCCCGGTGACATGATAACAACAGACGGCAGAATAATAGGCAGGCATGACGGGCTGATGTTCTATACATTAGGTCAACGCCGAGGCTTGGGTATAGGCGGACAAAAAGACGGAAACGGTGATTCATG
>JAZNWT010000165.1:0-7627 GCA_045593465.1 Clostridia bacterium | reverse complement strand
TATTACTTCACGAGATAGCACACATTGAACTCGGACACTTTGACAACAAGGCTCTTTCATCCGAAGAAAAAGAGCAAGAAGCAAACAGCTTTGTATATGAACTTCTTGACAGGCAAGCTCCCGACTATTCCAAAGCTGTTTTGGTTGCCACGTGTATACTTCTTTTGGTTTGGAGGTTTGCCGTATGACGAATGTACAACAAGCTGTTAAACGAGTGCTTGACATAATCGGTGAGCCTACCTTTGAAAACATTGAACGTTTTTTACTTGAACAATATGACTGTCAGATAGTTTACATAGGTTCTGAAGAATGTAACGAACTCGACAAACTTTATTCTTTTGGTAATTACCTCAATGGAGAGGGATTTGTAACGCTCCGAGACAAGTATTATTTATTTCTGAATCCCAAACTGGAAATGTTCCATAGTCTTTTGGTGTTATATCACGAACTCGGACACATAGAACGCAAGCACCTTGAACGCAAGCCACGTCTACCACGCATTATCGAAGAACAGGAAGCGGAAGCTTTTGCATATCATTTGAGGTGTGATGCGGAAGAATATGCACAGGAGGTATAAAAAAGTGTTAGGATACAAAAGTACAAGAGTCTATTATGACTATACTTTTCTCGATGGCAAAGAGCACGCACGTATTAAAGTTGCTCCGGGCGTTCCTATCCCAGAGAGAGGGGAAGAATTTTTCATACACATTGATGTTGACACAGCTATTGCGATAGGCAAAGATGAAAAGTATTATCGCGCAAAATTCAGCAAACAGACAAAGGACGGTGTATTCATATACGCCATAGCAATAGATGAAAGTGAAGTCACTCAGGACACAAGCACTCAAAATGCAATTAACGCCACAGAGAAAGAACCGGAGCTGTTTAATTTTTCGGGCAAAATAGGAGTTGAACCGTATCCTTTTGCATTAGCATTTCAGAAATTGTATGGGAGGAAAGAAATACAACAACTGTAAGTTTGTGAAACTTCGTGTCTAAAAAGTTTGCGAAATTATGCGATGAAAAGAAAAAGGTTTGCAAAACCTTGTAGCTAAAAAGCACAGTGTACTTAAAACGTGGCGGGAATAGAGTTTATTATTTTCCACGGGTAATTTACCTTCAAACTTGAAAACCGCCTTAAACGGCAAAATTACAGCCCTCTCGGACGTGTATCTGAGAGGGCGTATGCATATAAAAAGAGGTGTCCCGACAACCGCTGCATGAAAGACAACTGTCGGGACCTTTAATGCTTATACAACAAGCATATATATTTTATATCATTATCCGAATACTGTCAAGTTTTTATATGTTTCTTCATGACATGGCATGATAAGGGACAAAGATATTGCATTTCGCAGTTGTCGCCAAGGATAATTGTTGCCTATTTGTTGCCTATGAATCGAACTATAATTATCTTTACCTTGTCTTTGCGAGATTTCGGAACACCTCACAAATGGCTATATTACGTGGTTTTTGAGCATTTTAAGAAAAGATAAAAGGCGGTAAAAAAACCGCCCTTTTTGGTCGAGGTGACCAAACTCAACACCTCTCAAATCGTTGTATAACTTAAAAGTTTTCATCATACTGTTGCCTATTTGTTGCCAATGAGGTTATTTTTACTTGATTTTAACTTACTTTTATCAGGCAAATGAGAGGTTAAGACCACTTTGTTCCATATACTGATTTACTCTTGAAATGTTATCGCTTATAAAGTCGTTTGTAGCATCGCAATAGGTGTTCATAGTGACTTTTATATCGGTATGTCCCATAAGTTCCTGGAGCGCTTTGAAGCTCATGCCTCCCTCAATACAACGTGTACCGTATGTGTGCCTTAAAGAGTGCAAATTCACTTTCCCATCAACAGAGGTGTCTATGATATCATACTTCTTTAAGACTCGCATATACTGAGCGTTAACCTGGCTTGTCGTAATGAGCTTATTGTTGTGCGTGAAAATATAACCTCCTGTTTTGTCGCCTATGCAATCAATCATAAGCTCTTTAACAGCGTTTGTCATTGGAAGTTTTCTCATTCCTGCGGCAGTCTTTGTTGTATCGTTTATAATAGCCTCGCCTTTTTCCCCTCTCGCAATTGTCCTTTTTACAGTAATGACACCGAAGTTGAGGTTTACATCTGACATCGAGAGGGCGTTTATTTCGCCCATTCTCATACCGGTCAGCAGTGAAAGAAGCATTTGTTGACTATAGTTTATATCTTCATTAACCAAGACGGACATGAGTTTTCTCTGTTCGTCTTTTGTTAATGCTCTGACCTTTATCTGCGTTTGCTTTGACTTCGGCTTCTTAATATGCTCCATAGGATTCTCGGCTATTATGTGCTTCTTTACGGCTTCTTTGAGTGTAGAATCAAGCATAATATAGACCTTGTTTATAGAGGATTGAGAATAGTTTGTTTTGCTGAGTAGAAAATCTTTAACCTGAGCTTCGTTGACGGCCTGCAAAGGCGTGTTATATATATCCTTTAACTGTTTGAGTGTTTCAATATTTCGGTAATATGTTGTTTCCTTGATTTCGCCCTGATTAAGCTTATCATCAAGAATCTGTTTTGCAAGATGATATACCGTAATGGTAGAAACGTCAACGAATGTTCCCTCGAATATTTGATACTCAACAGCTTTGATTTTTTCTTTTACTTCGGTTTTAGAGTGACCGTATACTGTTTTACGCTTTCGCTTGCCGTATTCGTCAAAGCCGAGAGTGATTTGACCTATATACAGCTTTCTTTTTTCATCATAGTATATTGCTCCATCACCTTTAGAACGGCGTTTTGACATTAGGTGTCCTCCTCTTGGTTTCGCTTCCTAAGAATGCTATCATGCAAAATCTTTAGTATTTCTTGCTGTTCAAGCATATCTAACATCGGTCGGTGATCGCCGAAAATATCACAAATTCTGCTCATATCTTCTTGAATTTCAAATCGCAAATACTTGCATGCTCTATCTGAATCGGCTTTGTTGAAATACATTTCCGACAATTTTTCAGGATTTGATAAAAGCTCTTCGTTGTTTTGTATGGATTCAACATTAAAGTCGGGTTCGTCAGCATGAGTACTAAAGAATGAAATTTTTTCGCATATACTCCAAAAGTACTTTGAACATAGCAAAGTATCGAGTATATATTTAAATTGTTCATTGCATCCAGTTATTGGTATTTCTTCGTCGTTGATTATACCAACAGCTTTTGTATGAGATAATATTTCATAAATAGCAGTTTCGCCCAACCCCGTGAATTCGCAAACGGCTTGTATATTGGTGTCACGAGAGGGAATGTCAGATAAGCCAACAAGATAATCGGTTGATACATTAAAGTATTCTGCGATTCTTATAAGGGTAGGAACATCAGGCGTTCTTTTTCCTTGTTCGTAATTTTTTATTGTTTGTTCGGATATATTCAACGCTGATTTGTCGGTTAAATCTTTTTGTGATTTATTAGCTTCTTTTCGTAGTTTTTTAAATCTCTCATGAAAAGCTATGTTTGTATAGTCTAAAAACATATTATTCTCCTTTCGTACAAATTCGTTGCATGCCATTGACAAGATACGTTTGTGTATGTATAATTCAATTGTGATGACGATTGTATCTGCAAATATGATATCATATATGACGATGATTGTCAAGTACAAATTTTAAGAAAGGAGGAACAGCATATGAGTGCAAGCAATACTATTATTCGCAAAACAGCGAAAGAAAAAGGCGTTTGCCTTTGGGAAATTGCAAATGCTCTTGGTATTTGTGAAGCTTCAATGACTCGCAAGATGAGAAATGATTTACCTGAAGCTGAAACAAAAAAGCTTCTCGATATAATCGAAAAGCTCTCGGCACAAAAAGAAAATGCTTCCTGCTGACCTTTGGTGAGGCGTACAGCAAGAAGCATAGGAAAACACAGAGATTTCCCTCTCCAATATATCATAAATTGAGAGGGAATGCAAGATTTATTTTATGGATATGGAGGATTTATGGCAAACACAAACGGTACCGAGATTATGTTCTACGGAACAAAGGATATTGCAAAATTACTTGATTGTTCCATTCCTACGGCAAGAGAAATAATGCACAGGGCAGACTTCCCGCTTATTACCGCCGGAAGAAAAATGAAAGTGTCTAAAGCAGCTTTTGAACAATGGGCAATGCAAAAGAGAGTGTAGGCGGTTTTATGAAAAAGCAACTTGTATTTATGAATGAATACATAAAAGCCGAGCCTTTTACCACTAGCGAGATTGTTTCTGAATATGCAGGAATATCACATCACGCTATTCAACAGCTCATTTCAAAGCATGAAGACGACTTGTCTGAGTTTGGCACGGTCGCATTTGAAATGCGTGCGTGCCCTCATAAAAC
This sequence comes from Clostridia bacterium, assembly GCA_045593465.1. Taxonomy (GTDB): domain Bacteria; phylum Bacillota; class Clostridia; order Christensenellales; family CAG-138; genus RGIG3096. Next base: position 3,272 of record JAZNWT010000165.1, on the reverse strand, counting down.
AGGAGCTTCCTTTGAAAAAATATACCGCTTGAATGAGCAACAGGCAACACTGCTTATTACGTACCTTAAGAACACCGAACCCGTAAGAAATTTCAAAAAGGCTTTAGTACACAGTTTTTTTGTGATGAAGCAAGAACTAACCAAGAGACAGATCGCCCGCGGTGAGATGAAGAAGGTACATAAGGACCTAGCGGAATCAGTAAAGCTTATACCCCCACATAATAGTTCAAAATACGATTATAGCAAGTACAATTCACTTGCGTATATCCTCGCATTTGGTTGTTCGGCCGCAAAATTGAAAAAGCGGAGAAATGCAAGACCCGATTCCAACGCAATTGATTATCTGACTTCAGATGAACTTGAACTGCTTTACACGATAAAAGATAAGATTTGTCTTTGCATTGAAATTGGCATGGGCTATCAGGAAATAAAGGAACGGCTAAAAGCATCGTTGAGTAAGGGAGGAAAAGATGTCGGATAAGAAAAACAGTATGGTTTTTTACCGTAGTTTCCTTGATGCGGTTGATGAAATGCCGGAAGAATCTCAACTTCCACTCTTGAAAGCAATTATAAGATATGCTCTTGACGACGAAACCCCAAAGGAGTTAGACAGCTATTGCCGAGCTATTTTCAAAGCAATTCAGCCTACAATCGACAAAGCGATTTTACGTTATAAGGCACAATGCGAAAACGGCAAAAAAGGCGGTGCTCCGAAAGGAAATTCCAACGCTTCCAAGAAAAACAACCCAATTCAACCCAATTCAACCCAAAACAACCTTTATTATGATGAGGATATATATGGAGATGTAGATGGGGATGAGGCGTAGCGGTTGGGATGGGGATAAGGAAAAGGATTCATAAGGGAAAACCAAGGGGAAACCTATGCGCTATAAAAAAACAACCAAAAACAAGCAAAACAAGCAAACGCTTTTTTTGAAAACCCAATGTTAAAAACAACAGCCCTCTCGGACGTGTATCTGAGAGGGCAAGTTTTATATTTCTATACCTTGTATTGCATTTTCATAAAGAAACGTCTTTAACGCTTCAGATTCTCCTGTGTTGTAATAATCAAGGAGCAGTGTATTAAAGCTCTCCATATGCTTATCGGTTATTGTGAGTATTCCTGCGCCGTTCTGAATAAGGATTTTATTTGCCACGGTCATACTCGTTCTTTTATTGCCGTCCCAAAACAATTGACTTCTTGCACCCCATACAAAAGCGTTTAAGGCTTTTTCGGTATGGGTGGTGTTCTCGGTCAAGATATTATTCAAATCGTCACAGACGGCGTTATATTGAGGCACAGGCGGTTTGTAATCTGTTCCCGATATTCCTACATTACCGGTTCGGAGTGTTCCCCAGGCAAGAGCTTCATTACGGGCGATATACTCATTGAGTTTGCAAATATATTCCACGGTCAAAGGTTCTTCTACCGTGGCAAGTAAATATTTCCATGCATCACGCATATTGAGAATGGCTTGAATATCATCAAGCTGCACATTAGGAACGTTCACGCCATTAAGAATTGTTTGTGTCTGAGGGAATGTAACGGCTCTGTTTTCCATACGCATACCGCAATATATATTTTCGTCCCATTTCTTTTTAGCAAGGAATAAACTTTCCTGCTGTGAGAGGGTGTATTTATCTTGATATTTCATTATTATTCTTCCCCGTTATCTCTTTTTATAGTTTCGTCAATGGCTCGGTTTATAAATGCGTTTGTGCTTTCACCTTGACTTTCTGCATGAGCTTGTATTTGTTCACGCTTTCCTTTAGGAGTACGCACCTTGATATCATCATAATTCGCTTTCATGTACTTTGCAACGGCTCTTTGATTTGCTTTGGATACTGACATGTTCTCACCTCTTTCATGCTATTTATTATAACATAAATATATATCGGGAGCAATATGCATGTTGTACAATTCTATGTGTTAAAATTTGTACAATATTGTACCCGATATTTTTGTACAAACCTGTTGACATATCGTACCCGATATGATATAATGGTATCACAGGTTGAGGAAATCAAACCTTAACCGAGTAATTTTCAGAGAGGTAAAACAAAATGACAACAAGGGAAATCGAAACGAAAGCAAGGGAACTGAGAGGACTTATGGCTCTCATTGAAGAAGCACAAGCAGAAGCCGAGTCAATTAAGGATGTTCTGAAAGCCGCTATGGGGGAAAACGAAATGATACAGGCAGGGGAATACAAAATAACGTACAAGCCTGTAACGAGTTTCAGAATCGACACAACGGCATTGAAAAAGGCTCTGCCTGATATTGCAAAGGCTTTTACAAAAGAAACGACAACACGTCGCTTTTGTGTTGCATAAAAATAAGCTCCACTCAACAGCCTGCAAGCAAATGAACGGAGCTTAACCCCTGCAAGATAAACAAGAGGGTGAGTATATTATAGCTTTCCCTCTTGTTTTTGTCAACAAGAAATTTTGAAAGGAACAAAAACAATGAACGCAAACACATTAAAAGAATTTGACAATATGACAATCACCATTACCGCAAAGGAGCTTAGAGAAGCATTTTGCGTAGAGGATATTAACGAAGCTATAACAGAGACAGCAAAGATAATTGAGAAAATACCAAGCAAGGAAGAATGCGCTGAAATATTTCTATCTTCAGGCGAAGTCTTGAAAAACGCAGGCGTAAACGATTTTACTCCATATGACAAGATACTTTTTGCAGTCAAGCACAGTTTTTGTGCCGGTTGTCTGCACATGGCGAAAATATGTTTCTTGTCTGCACTCCAATCCCACGAACAAATAATAACGGGAACCGTGGCAAATACAATTGTCGATGTCATAAATCGAAACCTCCAAACGGAGTCTTGCAATATTGACAAAGGTTTACAAGGAGGTGTGTAATATGAGACGTGACATTATAACAGCTGCAAAGAGAATCAAACGCAAGCTCAGAGGCAACATCTCATTTGAAAAAGCTGAAAAGTATATTCAAAGTAAGGGATATAGTGTCATCTGTTGCAACGACAGCACCGATGAAGTAAAGCGGTTCGGACTTGTTGAAACACTACAAGAACACCCTGCCATTACATACCAAGGCGACGTATATATGATATTCATAAACCGTCACTACACATACGAAAGGAAGCTACGGTTATTACTTCACGAGATAGCACACATTGAACTCGGACACTTTGACAACAAGGCTCTTTCATCCGAAGAAAAAGAGCAAGAAGCAAACAGCTTTGTATATGAACTTCTTGACAGGCAAGCTCCCGACTATTCCAAAGCTGTTT
>JAZNWT010000164.1:0-2544 GCA_045593465.1 Clostridia bacterium | reverse complement strand
TTTGCACATAAGCTCCTGCGGCAATACCGTCACCCTCGGCTTCGATATTCATCGTGCCGTCAGAAATATAAATAAAGCCGAGAGAGACATCATCAGTATTTTCACAATGGATACCGTCCTTGCCTGCGTCAATGGTAAGCTTTGCTGAACTTGCAATTCTCACACTGTCGTTGGCATCCAAGCCGTGAGATGCTGAATTTATAGTATAAGTTCCACCTGTGAACACGAGGTCATCTTTGCAGACAATGCCGTGCGCTGCAGGAGAGGTTACTGTTAAACTGCCCGTCCCATTAAAGGTCAAGTCTTGTTTGGAGAATACTGCGGCATCAATGTTATTCTCGTCAATAGCGGTGAAAGATCCGCCGTTGGCAAGAGTATTTGCTTTTCCGTCTGCAAGTGTCACAAACACCTTATCCGCTTCAAGAATATACAGCGCCGCCGAGGTTTTACTGGTAATATCAACGCCGTTCAGTACGATCTGCAATTTAGCGGTGTCAGGGGCATTGACAACGATCATGCCGTCAGTAAGCATTCCCGAAATAACATAGGTTGCTTCTTCTGTTATTGTTACCGTACCGCCCGATATATTAACGCTGTCCGAGCTTGATGTGGCGGATGTGCCGTTCAGCTTAATAGTAACCGCTTTACTTTCATCATAATCGGTTTTACTATCACGGTCGGTAAACATATCTTCATCTGCCTTAGAAAAGTCTACATCCAATGGTTCGGAAGCTGTGTCCGATGGTTCAGTAACGCTTGATTCGTTATTACTATTATTGATTATTCCATCGTTATCACTTGGCTTTGCGCAACCTGCAAGCAGACAGCATACCAAGGTGAAAATCAATAATATAGATAAATATTTCTTCATAATGCACCTCGCATATTAAAGTTCTGTCACAGCAGTTTCTTGCTTGGATACGGTGATTTCAAGATTGCCGTTGCGACAGCGAAGTTTATCGATCATTTCCTTTTCTTTCGTTACATCACGCAAAACCACGTTATATGTAAGCTTAAACATACTGCCCATATTGGTGCTTTTTACACGGGCGAGGTCGAAAGATGTGGTATATGCTTTGAAAATATCATCAAACACTCCTGTGTAATCCAAATCTTCGGGGATGACGATGGTAAATGTTTTGTAGGTTGCGGCATTCTTCTTTGAGCCAAAATCCAAATGGTTGTATAGCAAAAACATTATGCACATAACAAGGGTAAACAATGCCGCAAAGCCGAGATAACCCATACCTGCGATAAGTCCTGCGCCCATTGCCAAAAATAATGTGCAGATCTCTTTCGCTGTTCCGGGAACAGAGCGGAAGCGCACAAGACTAAATGCGCCTGCCACCGCAACACCTGCGCCCACATTGCCGTTGACCATCATAATAACGATACAAACAACCGCCGGAAGTAAGGCAAGTGTAACAACAAAACTCTTTGTATAACGGGTACGGTACATATATGCGAGTGCCATCACAAGTCCCAGCACAAGAGAACACCCTAAACAGAGCAGAAAATCGGTCACGCTGATGACCGTAGTTAAATCTGTATCAAATAATCCTTTAAATAAATTTTCAAGCATTTGTTGTTACCTCCAACATAGTTTTATGTGTTTCGCACAACTGCGGAAAAATTATTGTGCGATATGCCGTTCCATATTTTGAAAACGATGTTTTATATATTTTTTCTTTTGACAGCACCTCGGTCATCCACAGCGGAATACCGCCCGAACACTTGATTTCCATTAAAACCATTCCTTCGGGAAGGATCGGCGTTCCGTATACTTCGGATTCCAACGACAGATCCTCTTGTCTGCAAAGAATGGTATCGTCAAATGTCACACGAAAATCCGAACCGTCATTTGCATAAAAGGCTTCTCGCTCATAAGAGAGGAAAACCGCAGGGTGCAAAGTTTTATAGTAATCAAGGAAATAATCTACTTCCTCGGATATCTGTGTGTACTTATGACAATGGTGCTCTTTGCCAAGCCATTCCATTGCCTCTTTTTCGGGCAAAGAAATGCGCCGTTTATACACCACGTGCTTATACTTTTTCTTCAGCTCTACAAACACCGTGCTATCCGGCTCGGCTTTGCCGTAGCTACGGATACGGAGTTTTTCCTTGTATGCCGGTTTCTCTATCGACCTGCGAAACAAAAGATATGTGTTCGTATCGTAATAAATGTTGCGGAACGTTGTACGCCCATACTTATCCAGTTTCATGTATGACTTCATTGCATCAAGCACTTTTGCTTTTTGTTCGAGGGTTATTATGTATTTGATTTCATAGCGTTTGAACACCGTTTGAAATGCCATAAATAACAAATCCTCCTGTACTTTGATGAGATCATTGTACAGGAGGAAGATTGAAGTTTGATTGAAGATACTTTTATTTTTACATTTTAGGGAGTTGAACAGCAAAGCTTACCTTTCCGTCATAGCAGGATACTTCTATTTTGCCGTGATGTGCTTCTACGATAGCTTTTGCAATTGCAAGCCCAAGGCCGTAGTGCTTGTCCTCGCCGTTACGGGCTTCGTCTGCACG
>JAZNWT010000163.1:0-2721 GCA_045593465.1 Clostridia bacterium | reverse complement strand
ATACAAATTGTAGACAAAATGTATAAAAAAATGTATAATCATTTTGGTACTATCTGTGCATTCTTTTGGTGCGGATAAAACTAAAAAAATTTAAGGAGAGGCGAATATATGAAGTTCACCAAAAAACTCACGGCGTTTGTCTTGGTACTGTCATTTGTTCTCACTGTTTTTTCCGGAACATTGACATTTGCTGCCGAGGCAATATATGATGATGCGTTTTTTGCTCAGCTCGAGGCTATCAGCGAAGTTGCTGTAGCAGCTGAAACAAAAGCGCTTGAAGAAGGTTTTGAAGGCGATGCAGTTATCGAAGCTGTAAAAGCAGCTTTGTTGGCTACCGACCTTGTAGATCCTGATTCATTCGAATACCTTGTAGATGATGAAGGTTTCTCTCATAAGTCTGCAATGGGTGCACATTGTGCATACAACTATCGAATCAACATGGCAGAATACGGCCGCACAGAAGAAGACTATTATAATGAAACAGTAGTAGTCGAAACAGTCGGCAAGGGCGAAGAAGGAAAAGGCAGCAATGATAAGAACGTTGTTCTCGTTGGCCCATTCTATGGCTATCAGTCAGACTTCTTGGATACTTTCTATAAGCCCAAGTCAAAGGCTATCGCAGATTACATGGGCGGTATGTATACGTTGCTTTCAGGTAACCATGCATCAGCAACTGCAGTAGCAGAAGCTTGTACGGATGCAGCTGTTGTTATTTTCGACAGCCACGGCATGTATTCAAGCGGCAGATCTTACTTGTGCCTCACAAGCTCTGTAGGTATTGACAGTGCAGACTATTCAGCAGGTAATGCAATTTATTTGTCAAGCTACTCACCTGCTCGTTATTTGGTGGACGGTACTTTGCTCGTTAAGAAGGCCGGCGGAACATTCCCCAACACTGTTTTCTGGATGGGTATTTGTAATGGCATGAGAACAACCACACTCTGTAATCCGTTCATCAATAACGGTGCAAGCGTTGTTTTCGGTTATTCCTTGCCTGTTTCTTTCGTTGGCGAGAGGAACTATTGTGATGCTTTCTTCACATCTTTGATGAACGGCAACACAGTTGCAACAGCTGCAAGCTCCATGAAGTCACAGTATGGTTATTACGACAGCAGATACATGAACGCATACCCGATCTTCTGTTCAGCTCAGGACTCTTATCCGTCGAATGTTAATACTAACCAGACGGTTAAGTCCACATTCAAGCTTCCCACCAAATCTTCCGGCGTTGCAACTTCAACAACATACACCTATGAGCAGACATCAACGCTTACAAACGGCGAAAACTATCTCATCGGTTATACATCAGGCAGCACAACATATCTCTTGTCAAGCACAAGTGACGGAACATATGATGATTGCTTCCCGTATTTTGTAGGTGCAACAGCAACAACAAACGACAGCGGATACAAGCAGTTCACATTGTCGAGCACAAGCTACGGTAATGACCTTGCTGACTTCGAGCTTACTGTCGGCGGTTCTTCTTCTGCAAGAACATTCTACAGTGACACTCTTAATAAGTATCTTACATTGAATTCCTCGGGTTATCCCCAGTTCCGTGCAAGCGGCAACACAACATGGACTGTAAGCAGCAGTGGCGTCATAAAGAACAATGGCTACTCCGGAAATAACTACTTGACAGTTACAAGTTCCTATCTTGATAACGGTTCTTCAGGTAAAGCGTTTACTTTCTACAAGAGAATAGGCGACAGTAGCAGCAGCTCGGGAACCACTGTTACAGCTCCCACATCTCCTTTGACATTGACAACGGTTGTTAACGGTCTTAAGGCTGTTAACAGCACAATAAAGAGCTCGGGTTCCGTTCCTGCAACAGCAACAATAGGTGACGGTACTGCTTCAAAGGCTGCATACTTCAAGATGGGCTTGCAGGCAATTTCGAATATTGCGAACAACAGCTTGTCAGCAACTATTCCTTATGCAGCTTGCACAGATGCAAGTGCATCAACAACAGCTACGTTCAATGCAACATCAATAAGCAAGGAAGGTTATCTCTACCTTGTTAATGCAATGTTGAACTACATGAACAACAACAGTAATGTAGCTCCCAACTACACAACATTCCCCGGCACAAGCGGACTTAGCTATGAAGGTCTTGTTTCTTATGATAATGCTATAAGAATCGTAGCAAGAGTTCTTGCTTACTATGCAGAATACGGTATACTTCCTACATCCGTTGCAGCAGATGCAGCAGGTGCAGATGCATCCTTGCCGTCCGGCACACCCTCAAGCTTAACACTTGCTCAGGTTGTTGACGGAATGACAGAATTGAACAACTACGATAAAACAAACGGCAGCTTGCCCGCAAGTGGTGTGTTTGGCACAGGCATTGCTTCCAAGGCTTCATATTTCCGCCTTGCTTGCGTGGCTCTTGCTAACATAAGCAGCGGCAACACTTCCGCTTCGATTTCGTATGTTGCTTCAACAGAGCCTGCCGGCTACACAAACTCTTTCAGCGGCACAACGATCTCTCAGAAGGCATATTTGGATGCAGCAGCTCGTATGCTCAACTACATGAACAACAACAGCAATACTCCTCCGAACTATGCATCCTTCCCCGGAGCAAACAATATTTCGGAATACAGCGGCGAATTGTCTTACGACAGAGCAGCAAAGGTATTTGTTCGTGCATTGGCATATTATGATGCAAACGGTGCAGGTGCAGGTACAGTTGGTGCATCGGCAGCATATCCGACAACCGAC
>JAZNWT010000162.1:0-3179 GCA_045593465.1 Clostridia bacterium | reverse complement strand
CTGCATCAAGACATATAGAATTTTCTTTTCCTGCGATATTTTCTACTGCACATATACCCTGTGCCGATGCCATATGAGCAAGCTGTATCTTGCCGATTATATCGCCTATTGCATATACGTGTTCCTTTGATGTTTGGAATTTATCATCAACCTTTATGTAGCCACGTTCACATTCAAGCTCAAAGCCTTCGGTAAAAAGTCCTTCTGTGTTTGCTCTTCTGCCGACGCTGACAAGCACTGCCTGTGCAGTAACTTCACATTCCTTATCCTTTGCAGTATAACGGCATGTAACACCGTTTTCTGCCTTTTCAAGCTTCATAACACGTGCTGACGTAAATACATCGACACCGCGTTTTTTAAAGCTCATCTGTAAGCTTTGGGAAACTTCTCTGTCCATCATTGCAAGTATGCGTTCCATAGCTTCGATTATCGTAACTTTAACGCCGAATGCAGAATAAACACTTGCAAATTCGGTTCCTATAACACCGCCGCCGATTATTATAAGGCTATCAAGCTTCTTGATTTCCTGAGTAAATTCATCACTTGTATAAACGCCATCAAGGTCAATACCTTCTATGGGGAGTCTTGCAGGCGATGAGCCTGCCGCAATGATTATATCTTTTGCAATTATTTCTTCACCATCGTTAAAGAAAATTGTATTATTATCGCCTATACAAGCTTTGGAATTTATAACTGTTACGCCGTTCTGTTTAAGAAGCTGTGCAATACCTCCGTTTAAAGCTGAAACGGTATTATCACGGTTTTCTTTCATTTTCTCGTAATTCGGTGCAACTTCACTGCAAACAACACCAAATTCCTGCATATTTTTTGCTTCACTGTAAAGCTCCGCAGAGTGCAGGAAAGATTTTGTGGGAACACATCCTCTGTTCAAGCAAGTGCCGCCAAGCTCCCTGTTTTCAAAAAGAACGGTATTCATTCCAAGCTGTGCCGCACGTATAGCCGCAACATAACCACCGGGGCCTCCGCCTATAACCGCAATATCAAAAATTTCTGCCATTTGTTGAACCTCCGTTATATATTCTGCTGTTTTAAAAACACAGCAACATCATTTACCATTTTATCATTTTCGCTTTTTTTCAAGCTCAAAACAGCATCGCATATTGTTTTTTTATCAAACGCAATATTGCAAAGCACATTTTTGAGTGCATTAACAAAATCAACATCCAATGCATCGGAATAAACATCACAGTTTTTTATGACTGCGTTTTCAACATCAAGACAAACATTAAGCTCGCCCCACTCAAATCTCTCATCAAAAGTGTAAGAAAAATCTCTGCTCAGCCCCAATCGCCATTCATCGCTTGCGTATTTTTTCTCTGATTCGTTTATTCGCTCTCTGTTTAACCGTTCATCTGCCATCACAGAGCATTTTATGCCGTAAACTTCTTCAAAAGCTTCTTTAAGTGCTTCCTTTACGGTTTTAATTGAAACACTCTTGAGCGAAGATATATTTACAACTCTTGAACGTACTGATTCCACACCCTTGGACTGCATTTTTTTCTTTGAAACATTAAGATATTTTGAAAGTGCATCCATGTCGGAATGAATGAGCAGTGTGCCGTGATGACAGGAAATCTCGTTTCCTTTCTGAAAAGCATTTCCCGATATTTTTCGACCGTCTACCGTTATATCGTTTCTTCCTGTCTTTTGTGCCGCAATCCCTAATTTTTTCACGGCTTTGACTATAACATCAAGCTGTTTTTGAACATCATAATCCTCATTGTATGCAACAAAAGTAAAATTTAAATTTCCCAAGTCATGATAAACAGCACCGCCGCCTGATGAGCGTCTTGCAAGACATCCGCCGTCCTCAGCTAAAAGAGAAACATTGCATTGAGCCCATGCATTCTGATTTTTGCCTATAACGACTGTTTTATCGTTTTGCCAAAGGTATAATATACACTCCCCTTTTTCGGCAGCTTCAAGCAAGTATTCTTCAAGTGCAAGATTGTAAAAAGGGTTAACCGTATTCGATTCAATGATTGTTGCTTTTGTTATCATATACTCTCCAAAGAGTTATAAGAGGTCTGAACAATTGTACAGACCTCTTTTTCGCATTTATCAGAACTCGTATTTGAGCTTCGGATTTCTTGCCGCACCAACTTCATCTGGACGGCTTATGGGGGTTGTATGAGGTGCACTGATAACAGCGTTGGGATCGTTCTTTGCCGTGTTTGCTATATCACGCAATGCAGCTACTGCCTCATCAAGAGTTTCCTTGCTTTCCGTTTCAGTGGGCTCAACCATGAGTGCTTCATGAACTATGAGCGGGAAATACATTGTGGGTGGATGTATGCCGTGGTCGATAAGCGACTTTGCAACGTCCATTGCCGTTACGCCGTATTCCTTCTTCATGCCTTCAAGAGTCATAACGAACTCATGCATACAGTAGCCGGGATAGGCCATTTCATAGTAATCCTTAAGCTCGTGCATCATATAGTTTGCATTCAAAACAGCTATCTGTGCCGCTTCACGTATACCCTCTGCACCTAATGTAAGCACATATGTAAGAGCCTTTATAACCACAAGATAGTTTCCGTAGAATTCCTTAACTCTGCCAAAGCTTGTTTCGTTTGATGTAAGCATCTCGTACTTGTCACCGTTCTTTATTGCTCTCGGCAAGGGCAGGAACGGTGTAAGTATTGACTTACAGCCAACTGCACCGCTTCCGGGGCCGCCGCCGCCGTGAGGCGTCGAGAATGTCTTGTGCAAGTTAAGATGAACAACATCGAATCCCATATCGCCGGGGCGTGCCACACCCATAACTGCATTGAGGTTTGCACCGTCATAATAGTTAAGTCCGCCTGCATCATGAACTATCTTTGTTATCTCAAGAATGTTCTTATCGAAAACGCCGACAGTGTTGGGATTTGTAAGCATAAGACCTGCAGTATCGTCGCCGACTGCCGCCTTAAGCTTTTCAATATCAACGCAACCGTCCTCAGCGGAGGGTATGCTGACTATTGTATAGCCTGCCATATTTGCGGAAGCAGGATTTGTTCCGTGTGCCGAGTCGGGAACGATTATCTTTGTACGCTGTGTATCACCCCTGCTCTCATGGTAAGCCTTTATAAGCATTATGCCTGCAAATTCGCCGTGTGCACCTGCAGCAGGCTGGAAGCTTACATTATCCATGCCCGTTATCTCACTGAAAAGTT
>JAZNWT010000161.1:0-11992 GCA_045593465.1 Clostridia bacterium | reverse complement strand
TCTGTATTTTATTCCGATAAGCGGCAAGAGTTTCGGGAATGCCACATACAGAATTAAAACCAAAAGCAACACAATACCAAGCCCTATAAGTCCCAACTGGATAAAGGGCCCCCATTTGCTTGTTTTAAAAGAGAATCTTTTTCTATATTGCTTTGGCGGTTTATATCTTCTTCTCATACTTTTCACATTATATCATAAAAAATATATCTCTGCTGTATTTTACATGGATTTTACAAAACTTTGCATTCAGTTCTAACAATTTGACTTTATGCTTGATATAATGCAAACAATATGCAAACATTGTGTGTTCTTGCATAATCATCTACAGGAGAAAAACAACTATTTCACTATGGAAACCCCTACTTTCGACCTTTTTAACATTATAACGCTTTTAGGCGGTCTTGCCTTCTTCCTCTTTGGCATGAATGTCATGTCAACCGGTCTTGAAAAAATGGCAGGAAGCAAATTTGAGCAGATACTCAAGAAAATGACATCGGGGCGTTGTAAAAGCCTGTTTCTCGGTATTATAATCACGGTTGCCGTTCAATCCTCATCGGCAGTCACCGTTATGCTTGTAGGTCTTGTAAACTCGGGCATTATGCAGCTTGGGCAGACCATAGGCGTTATAATGGGTTCAAATATAGGCACAACGCTTACCGCATGGCTTTTGAGTCTTATAGGCGTTGAAAGCAGTAATATATTCCTCCAGCTTTTAAAGCCCGACTCTTTTGCTCCCATTCTTGCATTCATCGGAATTGCTTTCATAATGCTTTCAAAAAAGGATAAGCGTCGTGACCTCGGCTCGATATTCGTAGGATTTGCAGTTCTCATGTACGGCATGGAGCTTATGAGCGGTGCTGTCTCCCCCTTAGGCGACATTCCCGAATTCCAACAAATACTCACAGCATTCAACAATCCGTTCCTCGGTGTTTTGGTGGGTGCACTTTTCACGGGAATTATCCAAAGTTCAGCCGCATCTGTCGGTATACTTCAGGCACTCTCTCTTGCAGGCGGTATTACCTACTCCATGGCAATCCCCATCATCATGGGACAGAACATAGGTACTTGTGTAACGGCACTTATTTCAAGTATAGGTGCAAACAAGAGTGCGAAAAAGGTTGCACTTGTACATATCTATTTCAACCTTATAGGTACTGTTGTATGCCTTATACTGTTCTACGGTCTTGATGCAATATTCCACTTCCCGTTTGCAGATGCATTTGTCGGTCCGTTTGAAGTTGCGGTATGCCACAGTATATTCAATCTTGCGACCACAACGTTGCTTGTTCCGTTCACCAAACAGCTCGAATGGCTTGCTCTCCACACAGGCAACGGTAAAAATAAGCCGGTCAAGCCCTCCGATGTTAAGCAGACATTCCTTGATGAACGTTTGCTCCAAACTCCCTCATTCGCAGTTCAGGAATGCAGAAATAAAACCGTTGAAATGGCACATCTTGCAAAAGAATCCATAGATGTTGCAATGGAGGCACTGTATAATTTTGATGAACGGCTTGCAGAAAGAGTTATAGACATCGAAAACACGGTTGACCGTTATGAGGACAAGCTCGGTACATTCCTGGTAAAGCTCAGCAATAAAGATCTTTCCGATGCCGACAATAACGAGATAGCAAGAATACTTCATACTATAGGGCCTTTGGAGCGTATAAGCGACCATGCGGTTGACATTCTCGATGCAGGAAAAGAGCTTCACACAAAGAATATTTCGTTCTCCAACGAAGCAAAAGCCGAGCTTAAGGTTATAGAAAACGCACTCCGCGAAGTTATTGATATGACAGTCCGTGCTTTTGAAACGGGCGATTCAGAGCTTGCAAAGCAGGTTGAGCCGCTTGAGCAGGTTGTCGATCGTTTGTCCGAACAGCTCAAAGCACGTCACATTGCAAGACTTAGGCAAGGTATATGTACAATAGAGCTTGGTTTTATCCATTCAGACCTCTTAAGTCATTATGAACGTACTTCAGACCAATGCTCAAATGTTGCAGTATGCACTATTCGTTTGAAGTCCAACAAGTTTGACACACACAAATATTTGCGTGAAGTTAAAACTTCGGGACAGCCGCAGTTTGAAACAGCTTACAAAGCTTATGCGGAAAAGTACACGCTTCCCGAAATTGATACCCAAAAAGCATAATCAAGCAAACAGCAAAATTTCAGGCACCGTTTTTTTAACAAGCGGTGCCTTTTTCTTTTTTTATTTCCGCATCAGCGGCTGAGTTGCCGTTAAGAAATACTCCGTTACCGCTTCGGGAGACTCCTGCATATTATGCGAAATCCACCAATTAACCGTTTCAACAAAAGAGGACGAAATATGGTTCACAACATAGTCCTTGGGCAATTTAGAGTTCTCGATTTTACCCGTATCTTCATACTGCGTGAGTATGAGTTTTTTCAAATTGCTTTTAAAGTATTTCAGGAATATCTCATTATTTTCGGACGAGAGCAATTCAAGTATATTTAAATCGTTTTCCTGCAAATGTCTTAATAAATGTAAAAATACCGAATCCTCTGCATTGCCGCACCAATAATGGCAATGCCCGTGGGGTAAGCCCATTGCCGTATCTATAATATGTCCGAACAGTTCTTCGCATAAATCCTTTAAAAGATAATCCTTCGTCTCAAAATGGGCATAAAACGTGGTTCTTCCGATATTCGCCGCATCGATTATCTCCTGAACGGAAATTTGATTGTAATTCTTCTTTGAAAGAAGCGTTGCAAACGCCGAAAATATTGCAGCCCTTGTTTTCTTCTGTCTTCTGTCCATACTTCTCCCCTCATTCCTCTCGAACAAATCTTCAAAAATGTTCTGTAACGAACAAAGCTTGCCTTTTGATTATTGAAGCTGTATCTTGTTGTAAATATAATTATCGCAAACAGAACAATATGTTTGTTAACAAACATATTATGCATTGTTTTTAAGGCAATGTCAATGAAAGAGAGGTTTTATAAATGTTAAACAAAATAATTTCTGTTCTCACATCAATACCTGCAACAGTTATCGGCGGTATATTTCTTATTTTAAGCTTTGTACTTGACAAAACGGGTTCGGCTTTCATTTTAGACCCTGCATATATTACGGTAATCATCTGCGGTCTGCCCATATTGTACAGTACAATACAGAAGCTTATATACAACCGAGGCATAAGCAAAATATCATCCGCACTGCTTATTTCAATAGCTATGATAGCCGCAATAGCCATAGGTGATTTATTTGCCGCAGGCGAAGTGGCATTCATAATGGCACTCGGTGAAATACTTGAAGATATGACAACGAGCCGTGCCAAAAAAGGCTTAAAAGCACTTGTAAGTCTTGCACCCACGCAGGGCAGGCGGCTCTTGGGTGATAAAGAAGAAATAATATCTGCCGAGGATATCAAAAAAGGAGACATACTTCGTGTTCTTCCCGGAGAAATAATTCCTGTTGACGGCATAATAATAAGCGGCGAAACCGCAATAGACCAATCTGTCATAACCGGTGAATCCCTCCCCGTGGATAAAACTTTGGGCGATGAAGTTTTTTGCGGCACGTTAAACCAATTCGGAGTTATCGATATCAAAGCCGTAAATGTCGGCGAGGACAGCTCATTAAAAAAGCTTATCCGCTTGGTAGAGGAAGCCGAAAACAACAAAGCCCCTATGGCACGCACAGCAGACAAAGCCGCAAGCTATCTTGTACCTGCAGCTCTTATAGTTGCGATAATCACATGGCTCGTTACAAAGGATATAATCCGTGCGGTAACCGTTCTTGTTGTATTCTGTCCATGTTCACTTGTGCTCGCCACGCCTACCGCCATCATGGCGGCAATCGGTCAGGCGACCAAGCACGGTGTAGTAATAAAATCGGGCGAAGCTCTTGAAAAGATGTCAAAAGTAGATACTGTTGCTTTCGATAAAACAGGCACTTTGACACACGGAACGCTTGAAGTATGCGATATAATTCCTTTTAAAAGCGATATTGACGAAACCGAACTTCTCTTGCTTGCCGCATCTATCGAAGCAAAAAGCGAGCACCCTTTAGGCAAAGCCATAGTAAGCTTTGCAAGCAATAAAGGTGTCGTTCTCAGCCAATCGACTGATTTTAAAATGTCGGCAGGTTACGGCATATCGGCTCACGTAGGCGGTCAAAGAATTCTTGTTGGCAGCGAGAGATATTTGCTCACCGAAAGCATAGTAATCGAAAGCCAAAACCGTTCCATAGCGGAAGCACTGCGTTTACAGGGAAAAGCCTCTGTTCTTGTTGCACAAAACAACGAATGCATAGGGATTATCGCACTGTGTGATGTGCTCAGAAAAGAAGCACAACCCATGGTTGAAAAATTAAACGCAATGGGTACGAATGCTGTATTGCTCACAGGCGACAACCGCATTACGGCAGAATATTTTGCATCAAAAGCAGGTATAGGCGAAATATATGCCGAGCTTTTGCCCGAGCAGAAATCGGAACGTATTTTAGCACTTCAAAAAAGCGGACACAGCATCTGTATGATAGGTGACGGCGTAAACGATGCAATAGCACTCAAAACGGCAGATGTCGGCATAGCAATGGGCAGTATGGGAAGCGATATATCAGTAGAAGCCGCAGATATTGCTCTCATGCGTGATGATATATCGAAGATTCCTTATCTTAAGCGTCTTTCCTCCGCCACCGTAAACACGGTTAAGCTTAGCATTTCACTTTCAATGTTCATAAATCTGCTTGCAGTTATTCTTTCGGTAACAGGCATACTTAATCCTACAACGGGAGCTTTGGTTCATAATGCAGGCTCGTGCTTCGTAGTACTTATTGCAGCGTTGCTTTATGACAGAAAGCTTATATAAAAAGCTCTAAAGATGTAATTTTACTTGATTTTTACATTATTTTTCTTAAGTTTTACCAAAACTAAGCATCAAATCTAACATTCATGTTCTATGCTTGAGTCATACTTTAAGTATACAAGGAGAACAAAAATGGATATTTTTGATGTACTCACGCTGTTGGGCGGACTTGCTTTATTCCTTTACGGAATGAACACAATGTCGGCAGGTCTTGAGAAGATGGCAGGCAGTAAGCTTGAGGTCATACTCAAGCGTATGACCTCAAACCGCTTCAAAGCATTTCTTTTGGGACTTGTTGTCACAATGATAATACAATCCTCGTCGGCAACAACGGTCATGCTTGTAGGTCTTGTAAGCTCGGGTATTATGCAGCTTGGACAAACCATAGGCGTAATAATGGGTACAAACATAGGAACGACCGTTACCGCATGGATTTTGAGTCTTGTTGAAATAGATGCATCGAGCAATCTTATTCTTCAGATTTTCAAGCCCGATACGCTTTCAACGGTAATTTCATTCATAGGCATACTTCTCATCATGTTCTCGAAACATGAAAAACGCCGTGATGCAGGCTCTATCTGTATCGGCTTTGCAGTACTCATGATAGGTATGAATCTCATGAGCGGTGCTGTTGAGGGGCTTAAAGATATAGAAGAATTCCGGCAAGTGCTCACTGCATTCAATAATCCTATTTTAGGCGTTTTGGTAGGTACAGTCTTCACCGCACTCCTTCAAAGTTCCTCCGCTTCCGTGGGTATTTTGCAGGCACTTTCATTAACGGGCGGTATTACGTATTCAATGGCAATCCCCATCATTATGGGACAGAATATAGGTACCTGCGTGACAGCACTCATATCAAGCATCGGTGCTAACAAAAACGCAAAGAAAGTTGCTTATGTTCACATTTCTTTCAACATAATAGGTACTGTATTTTACCTTGTTCTGTTCTATGTTCTTCATGCAATATTTGACTTTGCTTTTGTTGACACATTCGTCTCCCCCTCTTCCATTGCTATATGCCACAGCATATTCAATGTAGCGACTACAATATTGCTTTTCCCGTTCACCAAGCAGCTTGAATGGATCGCCAATCACATTGGCGGCAAAAAGGCGGGACAAGCCTCGGAAAGGGTATCATTTATTGATGAACGCTTGCTTTCTTCCCCCTCATTTGCAGTCAGCGAATGTAAAGCTAAAACAATCGAAATGGTTCATCTTTGCAAAAAGGCTATAAATCAGGCAATAGGAGTCCTTGATTCTTACGACGAAAATACTGTAAGCGAGATCACGGAGATTGAAAGCACTGTTGATAAATACGAGGATAAGCTCGGAACTTTCCTTGTAAAGCTGAGCAATAAAGACCTTTTGGACAAAGACAATAACGAAATAGCAAAAATACTGCACACAATAGGTCATTTGGAACGCATAAGCGACTATGCTGTTGATATTGCACTTGCCGCCAAAGAGCTTCATACCAAGGGAATATCTTTTTCAACCGAAGCAAAAAAAGAGCTTTCTGTTATCAAATCAGCTCTTTTGGAAGTGGTGGAGCTTACCGCCTCCTCTTTTGAAAATTCCGATATTGCACTTGCTTTAAAGGTAGAACCGCTTGAGCAGGTAATAGATTTACTTGCAGAGCAATTAAAAGCACGTCATATAGAAAGACTGCAAAAAGGACTTTGCACCATTGAGCTTGGCTTCATACATTCAGACCTTTTGAGCCATTTTGAGCACTCTTCCGACCAATGCTCTTTGATTGCCGCCTGCACGATACGTTTAAGCTCAAACCAGCTTGATACACACCGCTATCTTAAAGAGCTTAAGACATCTCATCAGCCGCAGTTTGAGGCGGATTACAACTGCTATTTGAAAAAATATACTTTACCCAATGAGTAATTCAAAATAAACACCCAAAAAGGTTCACTCCATTTTTGAAGTGAACCTTTTTTCACTATCCGTTTTATCCATTATATTGGTTATAATTTGTATATATCCTTATCTCGCCTATTCCGCCGTCAATATCTATTCTGTTTGTGCCGTTTCCGTATACTGCGTTGCCGCTCACGTTCTCCCCGTCAAGCTTTGCATTTCCTATGCCGTTATTTATTGCAATGCTGTACGCTTCCTTGCCTTCAAGCAGGTTAAGTACAACTTCTCCTATTCCGCATTCAAGGTCACAAGTTCCTTTCAGGGCAGAGGTGAGTTCAAGCTTTCCGACACCCATTGCCAAGTCAAGATTATAAAGCGTACCGCCGTTTACTGTAAGTGCACCTGCTCCGCCCTCTATTTCAGTCGCCAATGAAGCATTAAGCTCATTTATATTGACTTCGCCTGCACCGAGTTCAAGCGATACACGCTCTGCCGACAATGCTTCCGAAGTTAATTTGCCTGCTCCGGTTGTTATGTCAACGGTTTTAAAAACGGTACCCTTGGGAATACAGAGCGTTAAAACAGGATTTTTGTAATTGGACTTAAAGAGATTGCTTTTCTCTTTTATTATCAACGTACCGTCATTTTCTTTTACGGTAATGTTCTTAATGTTGCTCTCGACAAAAAATCCTTCTCCCGTTTTTATTGTAAACTCGGCGGCACCTATGTCTATTTCCAAATCGGTAATATTACCGGATACAGTGTATTCCGTAATCTCTGCAACAGTACCGCTCTCACCGTCAAAAAGCGAGCCTAAAATTCCGACTGCACTGAATATTCCGCCAATTATTGCAACAACCAAAAACACCGCAAGTACTATTGCACCGTATTTGACTATTTTCTGAAAATCGGTCATTTTATATCAACTCCTCCAAACATGCAAGTACCGCTCACATATATTGTAACGGTATTTTCTTTTTTAAGCTGTGTTTTATTCGACACTCCGCCGAAAATTGCGTTGCAGTTTGTTTTTACGTTTACATTGCTCGGCACCAATATGTCAATACCGCCGAATGTTGCAGAAACCTTTATTGCACAATCTTTCTCTATTATTGCATTCCTAAGGTCACACTTTACGCCGCCGAACGCCGCCGTAAGTTCTGCACCCTCAAATACTTCACCGTCGTAATTGAGATTACTTCCCGAAAATGTTGCACAGCCGCTCTTAACCTCACCGCCGTTTTTATGCACATTCTCCATTACCTCATCAGCCTTGCCGAAGATTGAATTGAATATCATCTTTATGCCGATTATTATTGCTATTGCAGGCAAAAGAAGCTTCCACATTAAAGAAAAGCTCAAAACATTCTGACAGCACAAAAGCAGTACCGTACCAATCAAAATACCGATAACATTACCCGTCTTTTCACGCTCTGTAAACAAGCCTATCACGCACGGTATTATAATTATAAATGTCCACCAACCGCTGAAGAATATGTTTATTTCAGCTATATCGAGAACGTCGAGTGCAACAAGTACACCTGCTAAAATAAGCACTATTCCCCATAAAATCGTTTTTGATTTTTTCATTCTGCTTACCCCCTTTTACTCTGAAAGCGACTGTCTTGATGTCATATATTGAATCATTTCTTCCTTATTTGCAAACTGATGCAGTACCTTTGCAGGATTTCCTGCAACTATTGCATAATCGGGAACATCTTTTGCTACAACCGCACCTGCACCTATAACACTGTATTCGCCCAATGTTATTCCGCAAACTATTGTTGCATTTGAGCCTATGCCGCAGCCGCATTTAACAAGCGTGCCGATGTATTTCACACGCCTGTCCACCTTGGGATAAAGGTCGTTTGTAAAAGTTACGCCATGCCCTAAAAACACATCGTCCTCAATTGTTACACCGCTGCATATAAATGTGTGGCTCTCCACCTTGCAGCGTTTTCCCACTTTCACACCCTCAGTTATCTCAACAAAAGGTCCTACAAGCGAATCATCACCTATTTCACATTCATAAAGGTTTATCATGTTTTCGTCAATTATTCTGACATTCTTGCCAAGCTTTACATCACGAATAGCCATTGTTTTTTCTCCTTGTTTTAAATAAATACGCTGTGACAGCATTACCGTCACAGCATAGAAAATTGCGTTATGATTGCAATATATCGCTCAAAGCATAAAAGCCTGCTTTCATTTTTACAAGCGTTTTCGAAGCACTTACCGCACCCTCTGCAAACACACGCCTGCTCTCTGCCTTGTGCGTAATTTCAAGCACTTCATTGTTTCCGTAAAAGGCAACGGTGTGTTCACCTGCCACTGTACCGCCGCGAATCGCATGAACGCCGATGCTTCCTCTTTCTCTTGCACCGCACATGCCCTCTCTGCCGTAAACCTTTTTATGCTCTTCCTTTTCATCAAGCACATCCAAAAGTGCCTTTGCCGTGCCCGACGGTGCATCAATCTTTTTGTTGTGATGCGTTTCGATAAGCTCTATATCGAAATCATCGGGGATAAGGTCTCGCATGTTTGCAAGCACCATTTTCATTATTGCTATGCCGAGCGAATAATTTGAGCTGTAAAGCACAGGAACTTCATTGGAAAGCGTTTTTAGCATTTCCATATCTTCAGCCGTATAACCGGTTGTGCCGCTTACAACAGCCGTTTTTGTTCTTGACGCATACTCGCAAAGCGGTGCAAGCATGTTTGGGTGTGAAAAATCAATTATAACATCTGCGACCTTTCCCATTGTGAGAAGCTCTGAGATCTGTTCTATATCAATACTTCCGACAAAAGCACAGTCATCACTTACATTTATCACATCTTCGAGCATCTTTCCCATTTTGCCGTAGCCGAAGAGCAAAATTTTCGTCATTTTATAAGCCCTACCTTCCTCATTTCCAAAGCAAGCTTATTTCTGTGTTCTTCAGTTAACGGGCAAAGCGGCAGACGGTAACCGCCCACGTTCATGCCCATGAGGTTGAGTGCTTCCTTTACGGGAATGGGGTTAACTTCAATAAAGAGTGCGTTTATAAGGTCAAGATATTTTATCTGTGCTTCACGTGCCTTATCAACATCACCGTTCAAATAGTCCATTACCATGTCGTGAGTTTCATCGGGCATTACGTTTGCAAGAACGGATATTACGCCCTGACCGCCGAGTGAAAGTGCAGGAATTATCATATCGTCGTTACCGCTGTAAAGCACAAAATCCTCATTGAGATAACGTGCAATCTTTGCCGTATAGCTTATATTTCCCGATGCTTCCTTTATGCCGACAATATTTTCATGCTTTGAAAGCTTTTCAACAACTGTTTCGGGAATGGGTGCACCCGTACGTCCGGGTACATTGTAAAGTATTATGGGCAAATCAAGACTGTCTGCAACCGAGGCAAAATGTCTGTACATACCCTCTTCATTTGCTTTGTTGTAATAGGGCGATATAAGCAAAAGTCCGTCAACACCCTCGTCTGCAAGACGCTTACTCTTTGCAACGGCAGTTGTTGTGCAGTTTGAACCGCCGCCTGCTATAACGGGGATGCGACCGTTTACTTTCTTAATGGTAAAGCGGCAGATCTCATCATCTTCTTCATGAAGCGTTGTTGACGATTCGCCCGTTGTGCCGAGTATTACCAAGCCGTCCGTCTTATGTGAAAGATGAAAGTCCAAAAGCTCATCAAGCTTTCCGAAATTAACGCTTCCGTCTTCATTGAACGGGGTTATAAGGGCTACGATGGAACCTTTTAAATTCTTGATCATTTATTTTTCTCCCAAAATTAAAATTTAATATTATCAGCTTATAACATCGACTTTCTTAATTCTTCTCCCGACTTATAAGAAAGATATGCAGGCGGCACATCAAATATTGTGCTTGCACCGTTTTTGCCTTCCTTGTTCAACCGAACAGCCGCTCTTGCAAGTGCTGTAAGCACGCTTGCCGTGAACTCGGGATTTGAATCAAGCTTCAACCTATATTCTATAATATGAGTGTTCTCTTTGGCAATACCCGTTCTGCCTGTTTTTATAACAAAACCGCCGTGCGGCATGGTATTATGCGTTGCTTTAAACTCTTCCATGTCCATAAATGTTACTGTTGTGTTGTAATCGGCAAAATAATTGGGCATTGTAACGATTTCATGCTCTATTCGTGCTTTATCCGCACCCTCTTTTGCCACAACATAGCATTCTCTTAAATGCTTATCCCTTGTTGTAAGACTTTTTGCTTCGCCGTTCCTTGCTTTTTCAACAGCTTCTTCAATGGGTACGGTATACTGCCTTGCATCCAAAACACCTTCAATTCTTCTTATGGCATCGGAATGCCCCTGACTTACGCCCCTGCCCCAAAACGTGGCATCATCGCCGTCTGTAAGTATCGAATCGCTGTAAAGCCTGTTAAGCGAAAACATACCCGGATCCCAGCCTGCGGAAATTATCGCCGCCTTGCCGCCCTCTTTTGCCGCACTGACAACCGCCGCATAATGTTGGGGGATTTTCGCATGGGTATCAAAGCTGTCAACAACATTGAATATTTTTGCAAAAATCGGAGTTTGCTTTGGCAGATCCTTTGCACTTCCGCCGCAAAGTATCATAACATCAAATTCGTTTTTATATGCTTCTATATTTTCAAGTGAGTATACCTTTACGGATTTATCATATGCATTAACGCTTTTGGGATCTCTGCGTGTAAATATTCCGCAAAGCTCCATATCGGGGGCGGATTTAACTGCAAGCTCAACTCCCCTGCCCAAATTGCCGTAGCCCACTATGCCGACTCGTATATTCATAATTATATCCTCCCGTATAATTATTATAGTCTGTTTTGATATTATCATTACTTAAAAGAAGTTACAAGTACACTATTTATATAAGGTGATAAGTTTATTTTATGACGAAAGCTCCTGCTGATGCATAAAAATATGCAAAATCACGTATTAAGTTTATATTTATGCACTTTTAACTATTGACTTTTTGCATATTAAGTTTATAATTCTACTTAGAAAATATAAACAATATGCTTATTTTTGCATGGGAGGTATACATCATGAATAAACAGGATATCAAAAAAGTCGTACTTGCATATTCCGGCGGCTTGGACACATCAATAATAATTCCTTGGCTCAAGGAAAACTACAACAACTGTGAAGTTATTGCTGTTTGTGCAGACGTAGGTCAGGGCACGGAGCTTGACGGTCTTGAAGAAAAGGCTATCAACACAGGTGCAAGCAAGCTTTACATCGAAGACTTAAAAGATGAATTCGTAAACGAATATATATTCCCCACA
>JAZNWT010000160.1:0-11182 GCA_045593465.1 Clostridia bacterium | reverse complement strand
AACATTCCGCACTTCGGTCCTCTTTATCACTTCGATGTTCTTAAGACATTCGGTTACGATAAGGAAGCTATTGCAAAGACCTGTCCCGTATGTGAAGAAGTATTCAACAACCGTTTCACACATCTCCCCGTATACGGTCTCACAGGCGAACAGCTTGAGTATATGTGCGATGCCATAATCGAAGCAGTTGAAGAAATGAAGCAGGGCAAATAATTAAGTACTGAGTACATATGAAAAGAGCCGTTTATCGGCTCTTTTCGTTGTGAATAATTCAAAATCAATATACAATTAAAGCTTTGATTGGAAAAAGCCTGCAGGTACGGCTTCCGAATGGCTTAATTACAATATTCGCTTTTACGAGCTTTCATCAATGGTGCAGGCGGCGAATGCATCAAGCAATGCCGATACAAAAACGGCATACATGAATAAAGTCAGGTCGAAACGAAACCGGGTGATGTGAACGGTGGCGGCAAGGTTAATTCAAGAGATATTGCTGTGATGCAGAAATACTTTACAGGCACGGTGGAGCTTGATGAACTACAAATGGCGACTGCCGATATGAACGGGGATAAAAAGGTCAAGTCCCGTGACATTGCGGCGATACAGAAGAAACTGATATCATGACTGAAAAATACTTGAAAAGAGTGCTTGACAAATTGACGGAGAGGATTTATAATAACCGAGGTTAAGCAGAGGCAGCCCGCTTCTCACCTGAGTGCGAAACAGCATCGTCGGGTACGGTTATATGGGCAAACAAAGTTTGTTTTATAATTGCGGTGGGTGCTTCATGCCCACCGTTTTTTCTGTTATTTTTGAGGAGGTGTCTTACTATAGCAAGCCAGGAATTGCTCATCAACGAGGAGATTCGGGATAAAGAAGTTAGACTCGTAGACGAGGACGGAGAACAGCAGGGTATAGTTACTATCGATGTTGCCATGCGTATGGCGGACGAAGCGGGGTTGGATCTTGTAAAGATATCACCCATGGCAGTGCCGCCCGTCTGCAAGATTATGGATTACGGAAAGTACCGTTTCGAGCAGAGTAAGCGTGAAAAGGAACAGCGTAAAAATCAAAAAATCATCGAGGTAAAAGAGATTCGTCTCAGTGCCACGATAGATACCCGTGATATGGAAGTAAAGGCCAAAGCTGCAATCAAGTTTTTGCAGAACAAGGATAAGGTCAAGGTCTCCATTCGCTTTAGGGGCCGTCAGGCAAAACACGGCGACATAGGCCTGGATGTTATGGATGCTTTCTATGAAATGGTTAAGGAATATGCAACGGTCGACAAGCCGGCAAAGCAAGAAGGCCGAAACATGTTCATGATATTGACAGCTAAAAATTAACAATAAGGAGGAAAAACCCCATGCCCAAAATTAAGACCCACAGGGGTGCAGCTAAGAGATTCAGCCTTACTAAGAGCGGCAGAATTAAGAGAGGAAAGGCATACAAGAGCCACATTCTCACAAAGAAAACAACAAAGAGACTCCGTTCCTTGCGTCAGACCGGTTATATAGCCGATTGCGAAGCAAAGAAAGTTCGCGAGCTCATACCGTATAAGTAAGGGAGGAAATGTACAATGGCAAGGATTAAAAGAGCAGTTAACGCTTTGAAAAAGCGTCGCAAGATATTTAAGCTTGCAAAGGGCTACTACGGAGCAAAGAGCAAGCAGTATCGCACAGCAAGTGAGCAGGTTATGAAGTCAATGGCTTACGCATATGTAGGCCGTAAGCTCAAGAAGCGTGAATACCGCAGCTTGTGGATAGCTCGTATCAATGCAGGTGCAAGACTTTGCGGCACAAACTACAGCCGTCTTATCAGCGGTCTTAAGAAGGCAGGAGTTGATGTAAACCGTAAGGTTTTGGCAGACTTGGCAGTAAACGATATGGCTGCATTCAAGGCTTTGGTAGAAACTGCAACAAAATAAGTTATACTAAAAATCGCAAGGGCGGCCTTTTTGGTCGCCTTTGTTTGTAAAAGGTCTTAGCAATATGAGGATAGAAAGTACTCAAAATGAAAGAGTGAAGCGTGTTCGTGAACTCTTCAACAATAAAGGACGCAAAAATACAGGACTGCATTTTATTGAAGGCGAAAGGCTTGTCAGAGAAGCGGTTGTTTCGGGGGCAACGATAGTCGAAGCATTTTTGGAAGACGGGCATGAGCTTATGTCGGCAGTTTTGGAAGGAAGCGGTGCAACGGTTTATACCGTGAGCCGTGCAGTAATGGAAAAGCTTACGGCAACAAATACTCCGCAATGGGTATGTGCAACGGTAAAAACGGAGAAAAACGAATTGCCCGAATATTACCCTACAGGTCTTATCGTAGTGCTTGACTGTGTGCAGGACCCCGGCAACTTAGGCACAATAATCCGCACGGCAGATGCAATGGGTGCGGTAGGTGTTATATTGGGTGAAGGCTGTGCCGATCCCTATGCACCAAAGCCCATACGCAGTGCAATGGGCAGTGTGTATCATCTCGCTCTTTGGCAGACCGATAACCTTAATGATGAGCTTAAAAAACTGTATGCACAGGATTTTACAATGATATGCGGTCATTTAAAGGGTGGTCCGACACTTCCCGAAATAAAACAGAAATGTGCGGTTGTCATAGGAAATGAGGGCAATGGCGTTTCGGATTCAACGGCTTCTCTGTGCCTAAAGTACAGGCTTCCCATGTATGGTTTTGCCGAATCGCTCAATGCTTCTGTTGCTGCGGGAATAATGATTTATGAAGTCGCATCGGTGATGAATGGAAAAAGTGAGCAATAGTATTGCGAATTGTAATATAACTGTGGCATTTATACAAAATCCGTGTTTAATATGCTATAATCCGATGTATGGATAATGAATTTTATCGGAGGTTATAAAGTGAAAAAGATAATAGCTGTTTTAATGGCAATTTTGATGGCAGTTGCGGTATTTGCAGCGTGCGATACCACAAAACAAGAGCAAACTGCAACGAGTACGTTGGACCCCAATGTTCCCACCGATGACTCTGTAATTATACAGATAGATGACTATAAAGTAACATTCGGTGATTTAAACGAAGTATACAACTATTATTATGAAATGTATTCGGCATACGGCGTGCTCGATGCTGAAAATCAGGAGGAAATTGCTGAATTTAAGCAGATGCTTTTAGATTATCAGCTCGAGAATATACTTCCTGCATTTGCCGCAAAGAAACTCGAAATTGATCTTAATGAAGAAGAACTTAAAGAGCTTGATAATATGTTCGAATCACAAATGCTCACATATTTGAGTCAGTACGATGATGTTATAGACACAGAAGTAACGGACGAACTGATGATATACGATGCAAAGCTTGCGTTGTTTAAGGATGATTTAAACAGCCGGGGGATTGACTATGACGAGTTTGTAGAAGATCAAAAGGAAGATATGTATCTTTCGTTATTGAGCAATAAAATGCTTGAGGAAAAAATAGGCGAAGTTACCGTAGCGGAAGATGCAATCAAGAAAGCATACGATGACAAAATCGCAGAGCTCAATACAAAGTATGCGGAGGATATAACCTCATACTACGCAGACTATCAGAATGTAATAAGCGGAACGGCGGCACTTCCGTATGTGACACCGGAGGGCTATTATTTCGTTACTTATATATTCATAAACAACGAATCGGAGGACATTCGTGATTATGATCCTGAAGCAATAGTTAAAGAAGTTGAAGAAAAGGTTAACGAACTCAAAAAAGAAGCAGACGTTGATAAGCGTATAGAAAAATTTAAAGAGCTTATAACCGAATACGGTCAAGATGCAATGCTTCAGATGGAACCGTTTATAAATGAAGGTCAGCTTGTACACAATGAAATGACCACACAGTATTTTGATATATTCCTTGAAACAGCACGCGGACTTAAAAATAAGGGTGATATATCGGAAAAATTCACCACCGAAAACGGCACAATCATAATGATGCGTCTTGAAAACCTTGAAGCAAAAGCAGTTGAATACGACAGTGTCAAGGAAGAAATCGAGGAAGAATTGGTTACGGAAATTAAGAACGAGCGTTATAGTGCCGCTATGGAAGAATGGAAAGCACTTGTAAATCCCGTAATCAATACGCAGTACTTGGAGTATTTGGGTATGGAAATAGCAGAACCCACGCCAACCGTAGATCCGGACACAGGCTGCTAAAGTAAAGTCGGTTACGAAAAACGAAAATTCAGGTTAAACATACAAAAAGCACCCGTTACTTGCAAAACGAGTGCTTTTTGTCACTTGGGAGGGAATATGAATGAAAAACATGCATCTGCAATTGCACGAGTTCAAAACATACTGCTCAAAATTGCAGGCTAAATACCTTACAAGAAAATGATAACTTTATAAACATTTGCAGTCAATAGAAATGGCAATCAGTTTATGTTTTGTTAATATTCGTTGTTTATGAGATTTAACGAAGCTATAATTCGGTTTACTTAATATATTATTTATGATAGAATATCAAACAAAGGAGGCGTAAAAAGCATGACTCAAAGCGGCGTATTGATGCATATAAGCTCGTTGCCGTCAAAGTATGGAATTGGCTCATTAGGTCGTGAAGCTTTCCGATTTGTAGATTTTGTTAAGGATGCCGGAATGTCGATATGGCAGGTGTTGCCGATATCGCCTACGAGCTGTGGAGATTCTCCGTACCAAGGCTCATCGACTTTTGCGGGAAATCCGTATTTTATAGATCTTGATTTGCTTTTTGAAGAAGGTCTTTTAACAGAGGAAGAATTGAGCGGTGCCGTGTATGACGGTGACCCCACACGAGTGGATTATAACCGCCTTTACAATGAGAGGGACGCACTGCTTCGGAAAGCCTTTTCGCGTGCATCCATGGACTTACAGATGGAGTCTTTGGCATTCGCAGCAAATGAAAGATGGCTGCGTGACTATGCACAATTCATGGTGCGAAAAAATTATTTCAACAATAAGCCGTGGTATGAATGGGATGATAAGGACTACGAAGTAGACCAGCATGAGCTTCGGTATTATGAATTTGTTCAGTATATGTTTTTTAAACAATGGAGTGCACTGAAAGAGTATGCAAACAAAAACGGTGTACTTTTGATGGGTGATATGCCTATATATGTTGCAATGGATTCTGCCGATGTTTGGGCAAATCCCGATGATTTTGAGCTTGATGAAAAAGGACATCCCATAAATGTCGCAGGTGTGCCGCCGGATTATTTCTCAAGTGACGGCCAGCTGTGGGGAAATCCGCTTTATAATTGGAAACACATGGAGCAGACGGGCTTTTATTGGTGGCGTGAACGTATGCGTGCTGCTGCAAAACGGTATAACATCGTAAGAATAGACCATTTTATAGGAACGGTACGCTATTACTCCATACCTGCTCAATCCACTACGGCAAAGGAAGGCGTTTGGAGAAGGGGTCCCGGAATAAAGCTTTTCCAGGCTGTAATGGAGGATGCGGCTGATCTTACTATAATTGCGGAAGATCTCGGAATAGTAACTCAGCAGGTAAAAGCATTGCTCAAAAAACTGAGGCTTTCTGGTATGAAAGTTTTACAGTTTGCATTCGGTTCGGATAAACGCAATCCGCATTTACCGCATAATATCAGGGAAGATACCGTTCTTTATACGGGAACTCATGATAATGATACAATATTGGGCTGGTGGCGAAAGGCAAGCGAGTATGAAAAATCAAATGCCAGAATGTATTTAGGTCAGCTCGATGAAGATGATATTTGCTTTGCGATGATTGAAGAAGCATTTGCAAGCAGAGCAAGGACTGTAATTATTCCCATGCAGGACTTTTTGGAGCTTGGAAGCGAAGCAAGAATGAATACACCTTCCACGGTTAGCGGAAATTGGCAGTGGAGAATGAAAGAAGGGCAGATCACTGCCGCACTTTGTGACAGAATATTAAGATTAAATCAATTATACAGGAGAAACATACAACATGAAGATGGACAGTAAAGAAATATTGCAGCGAACTGCTGATGAGCTTAAGAAAGATTATCAGGTTGGGATACATGAAGCAAGCACGGTACAGCTTCATAATGCCTTGAGTGACGCTGTTATGTATGCTATTTCCGATGATTGGCGTAACAGCCGTCAGCAGCATAGAAAGGTACGCCGTGCATATTACCTTTCGGCAGAATATCTTATGGGCCGAATGGTGTTCAATAATTTATACTGCCTGGGTATATTGGACGAAGTAAAGTCATTGCTCAAAAGGCACGGTGCAGACCTTAATGCAATGGAAGATATAGAAGATGCTGCATTGGGCAACGGCGGTTTGGGCAGACTTGCAGCTTGTTTTTTGGATAGTGCGGCAACACATGATTTGCCTCTTGACGGCTATGGTTTAAGATATAAATTCGGTCTTTTCAAGCAGAAGTTTATTGACGGTTATCAGGCAGAAAAGGCCGATGATTGGCAGCGTTTCGGAGATCCGTGGAGCAGACGCAGGGACGATGAGGCTGTTGAAGTAGTATTTGCAGACCAAAAGGTTTTGGCTGTTCCCTACGATATGCCGATAATCGGTTATAAAACAAAGAATATAGGTACTTTAAGACTTTGGCAGAGCGAGCCCTTTGAAGAATTCGACTTTGTTCTCTTTAACGATCAGGAATATGCACTTGCTGTTCGTGAAAAGAATTCGGTCGAAGATATTACACGTGTTCTTTATCCCAATGACAGCACATACGCAGGAAAACGCCTCAGATTAAAGCAACAGTATTTCCTTTCAAGTGCATCACTTCAGGATATAATGCGTTCATACAAAAAAGCACGTGGTAATGATTTCTCTTTCTTTGCATCTCACTGTGCTATACAGCTTAACGATACGCACCCCACGGTTTCGATTCCCGAACTTATAAGATTACTTATGAATGAGGGTGTTGATTTCGATACCGCATTCGATATTGCAAGAAAGACATTCTCATATACAAACCACACAATAATGGCAGAAGCACTCGAAAAGTGGGAGCTTGAGCTTTTCAACAGCGTAGTTCCTCAGCTTGGCGAGATAATTTGCCGCATAAACGACAGACTTTGGAGTGAGCTTAAAGGCAAGAACATTTCCGACGAAGTTATATCACGTATGCAGATAGTATCCGATAATTGCATACATATGGCACGCCTTGCAATATTCGTTTCAACATATGTAAACGGCGTTGCTCAGATACACTCGGACATTCTCAAGAATGATCTTTTCAAGGATTGGTATGCAATATATCCGGAACGCTTCCAGAACAAGACCAACGGAATAACTCAAAGACGTTGGCTCGGTTTGTGCAACAAGGAACTTTGTGAGCTTATAAGTGAAAAGATAGGCTACGGTTTCATGACCGATTTGGGAGAGCTTGAAAATTTCAAACAATACATCGATGATGAGACTGTAACACGCTTCAACGAGATTAAGTTCCAAAAGAAGCAACAGCTTTCAACAATAATAAGTGAGCATGAGGGCATTTCCATACCGCCTACATTCCTGTTCGATATTCAGGTTAAGCGTATGCATGAGTATAAAAGACAGCTTTTAAATGCATTCTCGGTAATGGATATATATTATAAGCTAAAAGAAGGTTCTTTGCCGGATTTCACACCTACTGCATTCATTTTCGGTGCAAAGGCGGCTCCGGGTTATTTGAGAGCAAAGAGTGTTATTAAGTACATAAACGAAATAGCAAACCTCATCAATAACGATAACGATGTCCGCAATTATATGCGTGTCGTATTCGTGCAAAACTACAACTGCTCCTATGCGGAACACATAATGCCTGCGGCTGATATTTCAGAACAGATTTCTCCTGCAGGAACTGAAGCATCGGGTACGGGCAACATGAAGTTCATGCTCAACGGTACCGTAACGCTCGGAACATATGACGGTGCAAATATCGAGATAGTTGAGCAGGCAGGCGAAGAGAACAACTACATATTCGGTGCAAGGGTAGAGGATATAAGAAGAATCAGAGGTTCTTACGATCCGAAGGCGATATACGATAATAATGAGCGTGTAAGGCGTGTGCTTGATTCACTTATAAACGGTACTGTTAACGATGGCGGAAGCGGTGCTTTCAGAGAATTGTACGGTTCATTGCTTTACGGTGCACAGTGGCACGCTCCCGACCATTACTATTTGCTCCTCGATATGATTCCGTATTTTGATACAAAACTGCGTGCTTGTTACGATTATAAAGACAGCATGGCATTCGGTAAGAAGTGCCTTATGAACATGGCAAGTGCCGGTAAGTTCTCAAGTGACCGTACAATTTTGGAATATGCCGAAGAGCTTTGGCATATTCCGCAGCTGCCAAAAGAATAAAATATGTTGACAGTCTTGATAATATAAGTTATATTAAATGAAAGTAATAACTATTATCTCTTTGAGGTATTTATGAATTATTCAAGACAGCGTGAGCAAATATTGATTGCTTTAAAAGAAACTCGCAATCATCCCACGGCAGATGAGTTATACACATACCTTAAAACACAGCAGTGCAGTATGAGCCCGGCTACGGTATATCGCAATCTCCGTCAAATGGCAGATAACGGCACGGTTATGAGGCTGGCAATGCCCGACGGTGCGGACAGGTATGACCCTGTTAATGACGGGCATATGCATATGGTATGCAATAAATGCGGTTCGATATCCGACATTCCTGCAAACACGGTAACGGATATAGTTGCTCAGGCAAGAGAAAGAACAGGGTATGATATTACATCTTGCAAAATGACTTTTTACGGCGTATGTAAGGACTGTAGTCCTAAACAAAACTAAAACAAAAACATGAAGGGAGAAACAGAAATGGAATTGAAGGGCACAAAAACTGAAGCTAATTTGCAGGCAGCATTTGCAGGCGAATCACAGGCAAGGAATAAGTACACATACTATGCATCAAAAGCAAAGAAGGAAGGCTATAATCAAA
Source organism: Clostridia bacterium (assembly GCA_045593465.1). GTDB lineage: Bacteria > Bacillota > Clostridia > Christensenellales > CAG-138 > RGIG3096. Next base: position 2,280 of record JAZNWT010000160.1, on the reverse strand, counting down.
TAGCAGCTATATTTGAAGAAACAGCGGGTAACGAAAAGGAACATGCAAAGCTTTGGTATAAGTTCCTTTGCGGCGGTGAAATCCCCTCAACTCTTGATAACCTTAAGGATGCAGCAGCAGGCGAAAATTACGAATGGACTGATATGTATGCAACTTTTGCAAAAGAAGCAAAGGAAGAGGGCTTTGACCGTATAGCATATTTGTTCGATGCTGTAGGCAAGATAGAAAAAGAGCATGAAGAACGTTATCGCAAGCTTATTGCAAACATTGAAAACGGTGAAGTTTTTGAACGCAACGGCGTATGCGTTTGGAAGTGCCTCAACTGCGGATATCTCCACATTGCACCCAAGGCTCCGGAACTTTGCCCGGTATGTGCACATCCTAAGGCATACTTTGAGCTCAAGGGCGAGAACTATTGAGTAATTACAGTCGATAAGATAGTCGCATAAAAGTATATTAAATAACAAACAGAACCAAAATAATACCGCAATTCAAATTTTATGAAAGGCGGTATTATTTTTTTGAAAGCAGTAATAATGGCAGGCGGCGAAGGACAAAGATTGCGTCCGATAACTTGTACTCAGCCAAAACCGATGGCTGAGCTTTTGAACAAACCGACAATGGAATACTGTGTGGAACTTTTAAAAAAACATGGAATTTGCGATATAACAGCGACGTTGCATTATATCCCGAATGCGGTGCAGGAGTATTTTAAGGATGGTTCACGCTTTGGCGTGAGTATGAAATACTCAATAGAAGATGAGCCGATGGGCACAGCAGGAAGTGTGCGTTATGCCCTTGAAAATGCAGAGCAGGACGACCATGTGCTTGTTATAAGCGGAGATGCTTTAACGGATATTGACATAACAAAAGCAATAGATGCACATAGAATGAGCGGTGCAAGTGCGACAATAGTTTTGCAAAAAGTAAATGATCCTACCGAATATGGGGTTGTTTTAAAAGACAAGAACGGATTCATAAAAAGATTTTTGGAAAAGCCAATGCCCAATGAGGTTTTTTCCGATTTGGTAAACACGGGAATCTACATATTAAATAAGGAAGCGATTATGCTCATACCCGAGGGACGGATTTTTGATTTCAGCCGAGACCTTTTTCCGCTTATGATGCAAAGAAATATGCCTATATACGGACATGAAAGCGACGGTTATTGGTGTGATATAGGCGATATACGTGAATATATGAATGCACAGTGCGACTTGATGAATGGAAAATGCAATGCTCATTTGCCGCCGCAAATGCAAGAAGGCGTATATATAGAAGATGGGGCAATGATATCTAAAGAAGCGGTTTTAGTGCCTCCGTGCTGCATAGGTAAGGGTGCTCAGATAGGCGATAATGTAATAATAGGTCCCGAAACGGTTATAGGACGCAATGTTAAAATAGGAAGAAACAGCAGTGTCAAGCATTCGATATTGATGCAAAATGTACGGATCAGAGAAAATTGCGAAATACGCGGTGCTATATTATGTGAGGGAGTAAACATAGGAAACAGAAATTCCGTGTTCGAATATGCTGTAATAGGAGCAAGAACACAAACACAAAAGGGTGTTACTGTTGATTCGGGTGTTTTGGTGTGGCCTAAAAAAGAGCTTGAAAGCGAAAAGAAATATTCAGACAATATCATATGGCAGAAAGAAGCCCAAAAACGAAAAGGTGTATCAACAATCGGCTACTCGGACAGCTGGCTGACACCCGAACATTCAACCGTAATAGGTGAAGCAGTTGCATATGTTTTAAAAGGGGAAGGAAACATTGCCATAGCTACGGACGGAAGCCAGCAGGGAATGATGATAAAGCACGCAGTGATATCGGGCATGGTATCGCAGGGAGCGGACGTGCTTGATATGGGATATACGGGAATTTCCCAGTTTGCATTTGCGATTCGTGCTCTGTCTTTGCTTGGCGGAATATATATAAAGGTAAGGCATGAAGAAGATCAGCTTGCAGAAATAAAAATATATGACAAATACGGTGCAGAATTATCTGCAAACGATATACGCAAGGTAGAACGCGAAATAGAAAAAGGTGCAAAACAGCCTGTAACATCAAAGCGGCTCGGTGTTGTGGAGCGGTCTATGGGAAGTACAAGAGCATATGAAGCAGATCTGATGCGTAAAATATATGTTCCTGATATAAAGAATAGCAAAGAAACACAAATAATACTTTCCTCAAGAAGTGAGTTTTATGATACTGTAGCAAGGCTCTTGCTGCCAAAGGGAATAAGAGTAAGATACCTTGAGTTGGAAAACAAGGAAAGCC
>JAZNWT010000159.1:0-2490 GCA_045593465.1 Clostridia bacterium | reverse complement strand
TTGCCCCGATTCATAACCGAGGCAAATTCTCTTTTAATTTTACTTGATAGTTACATTTCCTTTGTTTGTAAAAGTTGCACTTGCTGTACCGTAATAAGTTTTAACCTTAATGACATAGGCTCTATTATTCTTTCCAAGCCTAAATTCACGATTGCCATTAAACTTTATTGCACCTTTTTCTTCCCAGATATACTTACCGGAAGTAGTTTCCATACGTACCGTATTACGCTGTGTGCGACCATACAAGAGCTTATTTCCCCAAATTTGAATTCCTACATAGCCATCTTTATTTTTGTTGTTAAGTGTGCAAGTGACTTTGTTCTTGTATGAACTTGTAATTTGGTATGTTTTAGCGGCACTTGCACTCATCATCGAACCTGCAAGTATTGCAGATGCTAAAGTTAAAGATATAAATGTTTTTGCTATTTTATGCATAATAAAAATCCCCTTTCTTTTTTAAACATATTTTCTCCTGCAAACAAATAGCTAAGTCATACTATCGCCCTCTTTCTTTTGTTATATGTTATGTTATAAAACATAACATATATTTTGTTTGTATGTCAAGGGGATAATATTGTTGAGGTGAATCCACATGAAAGAAAAACTCATTATAAACAAAAAATCCTTTAAAGGCGAAGATGGCTATAAAACATTCTCTATCAGAATAAAAGACGAAACCGTAACTAAATTAGACACTCTTTCACAAGAAACTAACCGCTCGAGAAATGAACTTATAAATATTCTGCTTGATTTTGCAATTGATAATTGCGAAGTTCAATAATTAACCACTGATTCTTATATTAACAAAGTTAAAACCTCAGCCACCTTGTCGTGGCTGAGGTTTTGTTCTGTTTATTATCTTTCACCTGTTTTCCGTCGCTTTTACAAAAGCGACCGGGGTTTTAGGGGTGGAACCCCTAATAAAATCATCCCAAATCCTTAAGGCGAGTTTCGAGCTTTTCGAGCATTGCCTTTGCGTTTTCGAGCTTAACCTTTTCTTCCTCGATAACGTGTGCGGGAGCCTTGGAAACGAAGCCCTGATTATTGAGCTTACCCGATGCACGAGCGATTTCGCCGTTTATGCGTGCTATTTCCTTTGTTACCCTCTCACGCTCTTTTTCAAGGTCTACAAGCTCTTCAAGCGGAATATATGCTTCGGCTATTCTGCATACGATACCGACAGCGTTATCCGAAATACCGCTCTTGTCGAGCTGTACTTTAACATTATCCGCACCTGCAAGACGGATTATATACGGTGCACAGTCTTCGCAGATTTTAGCGTTAGCTTCGGTTGAAACCAAAGTTATTGCAACACGCTTTGACGGGGGAACATTCATTTCCGCACGGATATTACGCACACTGCGGATTATCTCCATTATGCCTTCCATGTTCTCTTCGTCCAAAGCAAAATCGAACTCGTTTGTTTCCTTGCACCAATCCTCACGCATTATTGTTTCGCAGTTATTCTTGAGGCTCAAGTAGAGTTCTTCGGTTATAAACGGCATGAACGGGTGCAAAAGCTTCATTGAATCGCCGAGTACACGAACCAATACTGCACGGACATTCTTCTTTGCTGCTTCATCTTCGCCGTACAGACGGGGCTTTGCCATCTCGATGTACCAATCACAGAACTCTGTCCAGATGAAATCATAAATCTTCTGTGCGGCAAGGTTAAGGTCGTAAGAATCGAGGTTATATGTTACCTCTTTTACTATTGTATTAAGGCGTGAAAGAATCCACTTATCAGCGGTATCGAGCATAGATGTGTCTATCTCGCCGACTTCTTCATCACCCAGGTTCATCATTACAAAGCGTGATGCATTGTAAACCTTGTTGCAGAAATTGCGTGCCGCTTCAACCTTCTTGATGTGGAAACGCATATCATTGCCTGCAGAGTTACCCGTTATAAGGCTGAATCTCAATGAGTCTGCACCGTAGTCCTTTATTATTTCCAGGGGATCTATACCGTTGCCGAGTGACTTACTCATCTTTCTGCCAAGCTCGTCACGAACGATACCGTGTACATAAACCGTGCTGAACGGCTTTTCTTTCATAACTTCCATGCCGAATACTATCATTCTTGCGATCCAGAAGAAAATGATATCATAGCCCGTTACGAGCGTTGATGTGGGATAGAAATATTTAAGCTCTTCGGTATTATCGGGCCAACCCAAGGTTGAGAACGGCCACATGCCCGAGCTGAACCATGTGTCCAAAACGTCCTCATCACGACGGACGGGAGCACCGCACAACGGACAAGTGTCTATAACTTCTTCCGATACGGTCATTTCGCCGCAAGCGTCGCAATAATATGCAGGAATCTGATGTCCCCACCAGAGCTGACGGGAAATGCACCAATCCTTTATCTTTTCCATCCAATTATAATAAGTTTTGTCGAAGCGTTCGGGAACGAACTTAATGTCACCGCTTCTTACAGCCTCGATAGCAGGCTTTGCGTGGGGCTTCATATCAACGAACCACTGCTTTGAA